>CAMOFE010000016.1 GCA_946613195.1 uncultured Alphaproteobacteria bacterium | reverse complement strand
AATCAATAACCTTGCCCTTTAATGGGTTAGATTTTTTACGATAAATTGCTGCACGGACTGCCATTATTCTGCCTCCTCGGTATTCTTTTTCATCATGATGGATGGTGTTTCAGACAACTGGTCAACACGCACATTCAAGAAACGAATAATGTCTTCGTCAATGCGGCTGCGACGTTCTAATTCTGTAATTTGTGAACCCGGCAATTCAATGTTCAGCATTACATAATGCGCCTTGCGATTTTTACGAATAACATATGCCAAGTTTTTTAATCCCCAGAATTCTGTAGATTTAACATTGCCACCCAATTCTTTGATAATATTGGTAAATTTTTCCGCTTTTTCTTTTACCTGCGGTTCGGTCAAGTCCTGGCGAAAAACCAGAACGCTTTCATAATAAGCCATTTTATTTCCTTTGGTTTAATCAGCCGATAACACCATGTCATCAGCAGGAACACGCCAATTATGCCGATTTTTTTAATAAAATCAAGTTTTTTATTCAGAATATATTTTTTTGTTAACACCCCCCCATAAAATATAGTAGCCTTTTATAAGATATAGGGAGAGTTATTTATAATGCGGCGCAATGCAGCACGCTTTTTGTTGGGTATCATTGTTGCGAATTGCGTGTGCTGTTTGCATGTATTTGCCGACAATTCTGCCCCTGATTCTGTTGCAACTGGCGAATGGTCAAATAAATACTTTGTTGATTTTGATAACGATTGGTCAAAACCTGTCGATTCGGATAGAAACGCAACCAAGTCAAACACAAAATTGATTACAACTGTTGAAGGCGCGCGCGATACAACAACAGGTGCGGGTTATGTAAAACGCGCTGGCTTGGGGATTGGCGATGGATTAACAGTATCAAATGGTCAATTATTGATTGATACATCTGCAATCGGCGACAGTATTGGTGGAAATGCGGTTACGTATACCCCCGGGAATAATGTACAAATCAGCACAAACAATGAAATCAGCGCAACTGATACAAAATATCAATCTGGGAATGCAACCAATGTAACAAACAACGGTCCAATAGATGTGCAAAATAACGCATCCAAAGGGGTCAAGGTTGAAAGCAACAAATTAATTGTTGGGATTGATAATGAAACAATAAAATTTGATTCTAATGGCAATCTGACTGCGGTATGCCCAGACAACAGCGGTACAGGATGCGCAGTGTGTGAAGTATGCGAAGAATGCGAACAGTGCCAAACGTGTCAAGAATGTACAGAATACACCGCTGGGGAAAATGTGCAAATCAGTGCAACCGGCGAAATCAGCGCAACTGATACGAAATACACCGCAGGAACAAATATTAATATAGATGAAAACAATAAAATCAGCGCAACTAATACAACGTACCAGGCTGGCGATGGTATAAGTATTTCTAATGGAACCAATAAAATAAGTGCAAATATTGATGGAACAACAATAAAAACTAATTCTAATGGTAAATTATACGCTGTAGCGGGTGCCGAATTATACAAAGCAGGAACAAATATAACAATTGACGCAAACTATCGTATTAGTGCGCCAAGCATTCTCGCTAAGAATGGTTTAGAAGCAGGAACAGTTAACAATACTGTTACAATATCAGTACGCCCAAGACAAAATAGCGGATTAGCAATTTCTGAAGATGATGAATTATATATCAAAGTTGATGGTGCCAGCATATGTTTTGACCAAGATGGTAATCTAACAACAATTGGATGTTCTGGAACATAAAAGATGAACAAAAAACTTATTATATCTTGCATATACTGTATAGTTGGTTATGTGCCTATTGCATTTGGCGCAGATTATCGCGCAGGCAACAACATACAAATAAATGGCACAACTATCAGTAAAACAGATACAAAATATGCACCTGGACCAAACATACAAATAACTGGGGATAAAATTAATAAAACAGATACAAAATATACATCTGGCACAGGAATTAACATTTCAGATAATAAAATAAACATCATATATGACAATGATACAATAAAACGAAATAATGAAACAGGTGAATTATATACAGATATTACCACAAATAATATTCCACGTTTTGTTCAAGGCGACAACATAATAATAGATCCTGATGGTACTATTAACGCAACAATCCCCACAATTCAAGCAGGAAGTGCCATTAATGTAACCACATACCCCGATACTGCATATCAATCTGGCCGAATTGACATCAGCTTAAAATTACGCGACACGGACGCGCCAGTATATCAAGACGGTACTGGCAATATTTATATACCTGTTGATAATGTATCAATATGTTATGATTCAGATGGCACATTAACAACCCAAGGATGCAGTTTATCGGCAGATTATAATGCGCCAATTGTTAACTCTACCATTGGATTCTGCAGCGTAGAATATGGTTATATTTGCTCAAACTCAATTTGCACAAATATCCGTGGCGAACACAATGCAGATTATACAACAACCACTATTAAAAATTATGATGTTATCCAATCTAACCCTTCATCAGATGCGTTATATTGCTATTGCAAAATATACACTGCCAAAGGCACAAATATGCCACGTTCCCCCTGGGTTTTTGCAGATTCTTATACTTCTTATTCTGAATGTAAAAGAAACTGTGTATTTTGCGACAAACGAATATCATCTAACAAAAATTATCGTGCGGCGATTTATGCTGCATCTGGGATTGCAAACAGTGGAAATTAAATCTTGCTTGTTTTTACACACGCAAATATTGTAATATTTACATAAATAATTTATTGAATGGTATGCACAAGTATTTTTATAAGTGTCTTTTGTTAGGTATCGTTATTGGCACATCTGCACAATGTTGGGCTGGGGCGCCTGATTCCGTTGCATCTGGCGCATGGATGAATAAATACTTTGTTGATTTTGATAACGATTGGCAAACAGATGTCCAAGATTATAGTCAACGACAACCAACAATATATACATACATATCTGGGGAACGCGATGATAATGGTGATGGCTTTATTCGCCGCCGCGCGATTATCGCAGGGCCCGGATTGGTTGTGCGCGATAAAAAACTGCATGTGGATATTGATAATTTAGCCGCCGATGCGATTGGCAATAATGCACCTGCATACACCCAGGGAAATAATATACAAATAAACGGCACAACCATCAGCAAAACAGATACAAAACATACATCTGGGGTCGCCACCAGTATTACCAGCAACAACAAAATAAATATTCTGACAAACCCAAACAAGGCAATGAAAATCGGTGATGATAATAAATTATATATTGGGGTTGATAACAAAACATTGTGTTATGATTGCAATGGAAACCTGCGATTGGGGCGATGCCAACCATGCGCCAGTCCCATTGATTTCTGTATAAATGCTAATAATATTACGGGTTATTGGATACATTATAATGTTATACCCGCAGATTTATTAACATGCAAAGACCTGAACACCACAATGGCGTGCGATAACAATCAAAACACAGATAATTTATGCGCATGCAACTATTATGCAGATACATATAATGCTGACACATCAGAAATTCCAAATGGGGGATTTTCTGTTTATTTCAGTTACGGAACTGTTACCGGCATTGCCAGTTGTAATAGCACAATTGGCGATAACAATGCAAACTTGTGGACAAACCCCAGCACCGCCGTATCGGAAAGTATGTCATCAAATGATACTGGAAAATATTGTTGGTGCAAATTAACATCAATCGCAGGTTCTGTTATTCCAGACGGTCCTTGGATGTTTTCTGATATGTTTAATAACGCAACAACATGTGAAGTAAAATGCACGGTTACTTGCGCTTTACGATTAGCGGGCGATAATTCCAGTCAAGCAATATACCGTCCAAAATTGTATATGTTGTCAGGTTTGACCGATTCTGGCACTGGTTCATGTTATTTGCAAAAATAAAATATGCCAATTTGACAGATTTAATTATTTATGCGGCTTTTTTACTTTCTGCAAAAATTTCAATCGGTTGTTTTACGCCATTTACAACATCTTTATCAATAACTATTTCAGTTAAGCCGTCTTTATCCGGTGCATCAAACATTGGTGCCAACAGAATCTTTTCCAAAATACTGCGCAGACCGCGCGCACCAGTCTTGCGTTCCACGGCTAAATGCGCAATCGCGCGCAGACCGTCATCTGTTATCGTCAATTTAACACCATCCAGTTCCAACATTGCCGCATACTGTTTAACAATTGCATTTTTCGGCTTGGTCAAAATATTAACCAATGCATCTTCATCCAATTCGTCCAAAGTTGTTAAAATCGGCAAACGACCAATTAATTCCGGAATTATTCCGAACTTTACCAAGTCTGCTGGCTGAACATCCGATAAACGATTTTTTGATTCACGTACCTCGCGCGATTCAACAAATGCGCCAAAACCAATTCCACTGCGTTCTGATGTGCGATTCGCAATAATTTTATTCAATCCATCAAACGCACCGCCACAGATAAACAATATCTTGCTGGTATCCAGTTGCACGGTCGCCTCGCCTGGGTGTTTGCGCCCTGCCCCACCAGCAGGAACATTTGCGATTGTACCTTCTATCAGTTTTAACAGTGCCTGTTGAACACCTTCGCCAGACACATCGCGTGTCAATGATGGGTTTTCTGATTTGCGTGAAATCTTGTCAATTTCATCAATATAGATTATTCCACGTTGTGCGCGTTCAACATCAAAATTCGCATTTTGCAATAAACGTTGTAATACACTTTCCACATCATCGCCGACATAGCCTGCTTCGGTTAATGTGGTTGCATCCGCAATTGCGAACGGCACATCCAATATGCGCGCCAATGTTTGGGCGAACAATGTTTTACCAGTACCCGTTGGCCCAATCATTAAAATATTAGATTTTTGTATTTCAATATTTGACGAAGTTGTCGCACTGTGCCGTTTATAGTGATTATAAACCGCCACCGCCAATGTGCGTTTTGCATTATCTTGACCAATAATATATTCATTCAAGAAATCATAAATTTGATGCGGGGTCGGTAATTTCGCATGTTCGGATACAGCCTGGGTTTGCAAGTCATCCGCCATAATATCGTTGCACAGACTGATACATTCGTCACAAATACAGACATTACGACCGCTGACCAGTTTTTTTACCTCGTACACGGCCTTGCCACAGAAACTGCAGAACTGCTGGTTTTCAGCGTTCTTTTTTTCTGTTTTTCCCGATGTTTTTTTTGTATCGTCACTCATCATAAAACCCCAATGTTTGTTTCAGGTTTATTTTCTGCATAATACGCTATCAATCAGTCCAAAATCTTTTGCCTCTGGTGCTGTCATCCAATTATCACGTTCCATTGCATCAAATAATTCTTTTTCTTTGCGACCCGTAAATTCAGACATTTGCTTTATTATCAATTTTTTTGTTTTAGTAAATTTCGCAACTTGAATTTCCATATCCGTAACTTGCCCCTGGGTACCAGCCATCGGTTGATGTATCATAATTTGCGAATTCGGCAATGCAAAACGTTTACCTTTTTCACCAGCCGCCAACAATACAGATGCCATTGATGCAACCAAACCCATACCAATTGTTGACACAGGCGCCTTGATATAATGCATTGTGTCAATAATCGCCTCGCCTGCATACACATCGCCACCGGGTGAATTAATATACATTGAAATTTCTGCATTTGGGTTTTCAGATTCTAACAACAATAATTGTGCCACGATTACATTTGCCATATTTGTTTCTATTTCGCCAGTTACCATAACAATACGGTCGCGCAACAGACGCGAATAAATATCAAACGAACGTTCCCCACGTGGCGATTCTTCTATAACCATTGGGATAAGTGCCATAATAAATCCTTTTTTATTGTCTATAAATTATAACATACAAAAAACCGATTCGCGAATTTTAGTGATTTTCAGTTAATACCACTATTCCAGGCAGTTCGCGTCCCTCTATAAATTCCAAGAATGCGCCACCACCAGTTGACACATATGAAATATCGTCTTTGACACCGCATGCTTCTAACGCGGCAACCGTATCACCACCACCGACAATACTGCGCAATTTACCATTTTTGGTCTGCCGGGCGATTGTTTGTGCCAATGCAAACGAACCAAACGACCATATGGGTGCCCATTCTGCCATACCAACCGTTCCGTTCCAAATAACAGTTGCCGCAGACCGAATTTCGTCCGTGTCGCGCTTGGTCGTGAATACACCCGCATCAATGATTACATCATCCGGTTCTATTTCATCAAATGTTTTGTTGGTACGCGCCGCATCCGCCTTAAACTCTTTGGCGACCCCTTTATCTAATGGAATCAACAATTTGCAATTATTATCCGTTGCGAATTTCATAATTTCCAAGCATGTTTCTTTCTGGTCTGGTTCATACAAAGAATTACCAACGTTTTCGCCACACGCATAATTAAATGTCGTCCCCAGCGCACCCCCAATAATCAATGTATCAGATAATTTTGCCAATGCTTTTAATACACCGATTTTAGTTGAAACCTTGGACCCAGCAACAATTGATAACAATGGTCGTGCTGGATTTTCCATAACGCGTGATAATTCGCTGATTTCAGAACTTAATAATTCACCTGCAAATGATGGCAGTATTTTTGCAACACCAACTGTTGATGCATGCGCACGATGCGACACAGCAAACGCATCATTCACATATAAATCAAATCCATCTGCTAACTTTTTTGCAAATTCAGAATCATTTTCTTCTTCTGCGCCATAAAAGCGAACATTTTCCAGCAACACCACATCACCGTCTTGCATATTTTTCATAAAATCACGATTCAAGCAATCATCAATCAATGGGATATTCATATAATCAGCCACCGGGCGCAGTGAAAATTCCATATTGCGTTTTCCTTTTGGTCGTCCTAAGTGCGCGCAAATTGCAACGCGTGCGCCAGATTCGCGCAGTTTGTTAATAGTCGGCATAGACTGTTCAATTCTGAACCCGTCAGTGATATTACCATCAACAATCTGAACATTAAAATCATCACGCAGCAAAACATATTTACCGCGAACATTATTATAATCAATCGTGCGAAGTTTCATTTTTTAACCTTTCTTTTACTGGACCAAATGATTTCCTGTGATGCTGGGTTATACCATATTTTTCAATCGCTTGCAAGTGCGCGGCGGTTGGATAGCCCGCATTTTTATCCCAACCATATTCTGGAAATTGTGCTGATAAATCTGCCATGTATCTGTCACGCGAAACCTTGGCGATTATTGATGCCGCCGCAATTGACAGTGATTTCGCATCACCCCGTACAATCGCAATACCGTTCAGGTTTTTTGGCACACGATTTCCATCAATTAAACAAAAATCTGGTTTTTGCGACAATTTTGCGACCGCGCGTTCCATTGCACGCATAGATGCCCACAAAATATTTAATTCATCAATTTCTGCCGGGCTGCATTCGCCAACCGCCCAGATTGTATTTTTTACAATCCAATCATATGCCGCATTTCGTTGTGATGCGGTCATCTGTTTAGAATCACGAATAACAACAGGGATTTCTGTTTTGCGATTTGGAAAAATCACAGCCGCCGCAACCACTGGCCCACACAATGGACCACGTCCGGCCTCGTCACAGCCTGCAACCAATTCGCCATATTCAGATTCATAACTAAAATCAGGAGTCGCTTTCATCGGTTATATATTAACATAAAAAATCGGCAATTGCCGATTTTTTAACGTTGTTTTTGTATTATTTCAATAACTTTCAATTTCATTATCTGATTTCCAAAAGACTGTTCTATAATATCGCCCGGTTTTGGCGACTGCGAATTTGCGTTTTGCGCACTGCGTGAATCACTTACGCCGGCAGAACGAAACACCGCCCCGCGGAACTCGGGAGTCGCGGCAACGTAGGCCGCACAGTCGGACGCGCAGCCGAACGCGCAACCGTCCGCATTGACGAAGTCGTGGTTGAACACCCACGGCAATTCAGTTCCATCTGATAATTTTGCACGACACCATGCATAACGACCATGTTTCGGTGATGGATTACCTGGTTCCGCATAGTTACCAGGCGTTTTTGATGATAACACGTGTAATTCTAATAAATCTAAACCACGTTCGTCTTTTATTTTCTGTTTGGATTCTTGAAAATATTTAATCGTATTTGGTATATTATAAATGTTTACACCACGATATGTTGTAGCAGGTTTGCCACCAACAAATACACCAGTTTCGTTTATTGTTATATAATCTGTATTCGTCATAATCTGATACCTTTATTTATGTACAAGAAAACATTAGTACAACATATCATATCTGTCAATGTGTTTTTGGGGTTGCAGGTTGTTGGTTGTATGTTGTTGGTGTTTTTCTTTTGTCATTACTCTTTGCTCTCTGCTCTTTACTCTTTAATAAAAAATCGCCCAAACGGGCGATTTTTTATTTACAATCATTTTGTCGCATTTTATTATAAAAGAAGTTTTTTAATTCTATCTGTAAATTTGATATTTTATCAGACAGTTGAACATATCTTTGTCTATCTTGTTCAATTTCTTGTTCGGTTTCACGAATTTCCGCAGGACTTTCCACCCCAATATTTCTATCAATCCAGTCTTGTTGCGATGCAATTTGCGCCCGACATCTATCGCGTTCGGCGCGTGCTTTTTCAATGTCTGATTTCAATTTATTCAATTCTAAACCATCAAATATAGTCATTTGATAACCATTTATCGGTCCATAACCCAAAACAGACATAATTCCCAGTTTATATTCACCACCGGCATCAAAATCTGCCACATTCTGTTTTGCAATAATTTTTATACATTTACGCAATTTTGCCAATTTATGATAATTATCATCAAAATGACTGTTATATTTCATATGAATTTCTAAATTTCCATTAACAGTTGCAATTGTATCATGCCATGCACCTGTTTTGCGATTACGGTTCAGGTATAGAAATTTTGATAACAAATCACGCACTTCATTTACTGTTGCATTATCGCCGTCATATGATTTACAAAACTTATAAATATTATTCTTGCCATCAAACATAAATGGCGAAACAGTTCCGAAACGCACAGGATTATAAGACATCTGACGCCACAGCGAATCACATATAACCGTACCATTTATATTGCCGATATGTACATATTCATATTGCAATGGATTATCCCATTTTTGACTGCTTGCCAACTTTGCACATGCATCTGCCAATTTTTGTGGGATAAATTCACCGATATATTTACGATGTGTATTATATTTTAATACTGATTTGATTCGTTTGTCTTCGGATTTTGACATAATCGCCCCCTTGATATATTAAATATAATACATTTTTGTGCTTTGTCAACACAACATACCAATTTTACGCATCATTTCGGGTAAAGCATCCTTTGTCCAGCATATCACGTACCATAAAATGCCGAATCTTTTTAGCGGATGTCATTGGCAATTCATCTGTTGTTATCGCGAAATGATTAACCCATTTATACGGCGCAATTTTCAGATTTGATGCCTTGACCAGCAATGACACCATTTCAATACTGGTTCCTGGTTTAACTTGAAACACTGCAAACGGGACAATTTTATCACGTATCACATACTCAAACACAGCCGCCGCCAAGATTTCATTGTTTTGCAAATACAAATCTTCTAATTCATCTGGATACACATTTTTACCGCTGTCCAGAACGATAACTTGTTTTTTACGTCCCTTGACAACCAATCGCCCTTTGCTGTCTAACATACCGATATCACCTGTCTTGAACCAGCCATCTTGAAAAGATTCTGCATTGGCGGCATCGTTATCAATATACCCCGGCATCAGCATATTTCCACGGAACCAAATTTCACCAATTCCGTCCTTGTCTGGATCATGAATTTTTAATTCGTTTCCTTTCAATGGTCCCGCATAATGAATACCATGTCCGTTTGGGTTTGGCACCGCCCAATTAAACAATGCCGGCCCTGTGGTTTCTGTCAGGCCGTAACAATCACCCACAGAAAATCCCAGTTTTTCATAAAACTTGCGTATAGATGGTTTTAATGTTGCACCCGCAGATACCAACACGCGTGTCCGCCCACCAAATATATCATGCACGGGTCCTGTTACACGACGAACCAAAGCCCCCAAACCAATCCAGCGCAAAATATTGCGACACGACACAATGATTCGCATTATTGTCCACATATGTTTTTCGCGCGCCGAATCTACAATTTTTTTATAAAAAACCTCCCATATTCTGGGGACAGCAGGTATAACTTCGGGTTTATATTGTTTCCAATCTTTAATAAATTCTTGTGGTTTTAATACAGGTTGTAATAATAATTTACATTGCATACACACAGGCACAATAATATTAATAACCACGCCATATATATGATACAGCGGTAAAAAGCCATAAAAAGTAAATCCGGGCTTTACAACATGCGTATAAAATTCCGCGCCACGAACCAGCCCCAATAAATTGCCATGCGTAATACCAACAATCTTTGGATTTCCCGTTGACCCAGATGTAAAAGACAACTGGGCAATATCTGATTTGTTTACAGATGCGGGCGAAAAATCATTTTCGTCTGTATCATCCAGTGTTTCTATATTAAAAGTCTTAAACCCGCTATCAAAATTGTGCGAATCATCCGCCAAGACCAGTTTGCAATTCGTGCGTTTCATCATATTTATATGTTCTGAATGTGCCAGCCCTGTATCCAGCATCAAACACTTTGCACCGATTGCCGTAATTGCATAGTAAGACCGCACAAAATCAGGAGTATTGCCCGCCAGAATCGCGACGGTATCCCCCTTGCCTATTCCGAATCGCTGGGCCAACATAACAGCACGTTTTTTTACCTTGGTCAACAAATCGGCATATGTTTCGTTTTGTCTGACAAAGAAAATCTTGTCTTTATTACGCGAACATACATCACGCAACATTTCATAAATATTCTGCATATTACCATTACCCTTTGGCTATGTTATAAAAACATAATTATGATTATATAATGTTTTGGTATAAAAACCAATAAAATCATACGATTTTTTTCCTGTCCACAAAAAAACACGTTTTTAATCAATATATAGACAATGATTCGCAAAAACATAACTATATTTTGTGTTTTTATCAAAAAACGAATCAGTTTTTGGCAAAACCAGCACACAAAACATCATTTGGTATAAAAACAACCGATTCTGTTTCGCCGTACAGTACGCAGAAAATCCCCTTTCTTAAAAGTAAAGCAAAAAAATATATTTTTTTTCTTTTTCTGTATTGCGATTTTTTTCTCTACACTATATATTGTAATCAAATTAACAAACAAACCACTACATATTGTGTTTTGACAAAATTATCAGGGGTATAATAATGTCCGGTGTACAAAAAGAGATAAAAATACAGATTCTGCCAACACTTACGACCAAATTGGTCGCTGTACAAAAGCGTTCTGGTGAAACAGTTCCTTTTGATGCGAAAAAAATTTATGATGCTATTAAAAAAGCGGTTGCCGTTACAACAGAATTATCAGATATACAAATCGTAGAAATTACACAAACTGTATTAAAAAAATTAGACGATAAATTTGCAGATAAAACCCCAACCGTTGAAGATATCCAAGAAACAGTTATTCAGTCGTTAATGGATGCACATGCATATAAAACGGCTGAATCTTATATTATATATCGCCATAAACGCACAGAAATTCGCACAGGTATGGTTGATGCCGTTGATATAATAGAGGGGTATGTTGGTGGTTCTAATTGGCGTATCAAAGAAAATGCAAATGTTGGTTATTCAATCGGCGGTTTGATTTTACGCACATCAGAACGTGTAACCGCAGAATATTGGTTGAACTTGTATCCACGCGAAGTGGCAGATGCACATCGCACTGCGGCGATTCACATCCATGATTTAGGCTGGCTGTCGGGATATTGTGCAGGATGGTCTTTGCGTGAATTATTATACGAAGGGTTCAATGGCGTACCAGGATATTTACAATGCGAACCTGCTAAACACATGGCAACCGCAATTTCGCATACGGTAAACTTCTTGGGTACATTACAAAACGAATTTGCTGGCGCCCAGGCATTCTCGTCTGTGGACACTTATTTGGCACCGTACGTCAGATTGGATAAATTATCGTATGCAGATGTTAAAAACGCGATGCAAACACTGGTATTTAATTGTGCTGTACCGTGTCGTTGGGGAACACAAACACCATTTATTAACTTTACATTTGATTGGACTTGTCCAAAGGACTTGCGTGAACAACGCCCATTTGTTGGTGGCAAGCAAGTTGATTTCAAGTATGGCGATTTGCAAGCAGAAATGGACATTATCAACAAGGCATTCATAGAAGTTATGACCGAAGGTGATGCCCACGGCCGTCCATTTACATTCCCAATTCCGACATATAACATCACACCTGATTTTCCATGGGAACATCCAAATGTAAAACCATTGTTTGATTTGGCGGCAAAATATGGTATTCCAAACTTCCAAAACTTCTTAAACTCTGACTTGAACCCCAGTGATGTTCGTTCAATGTGTTGCAGACTGCGTCTGGATGTCCGCGAATTATTGAAACGCGGTGGTGGACTGTTTGGGTCCGCAGAAAAGACAGGTTCTATTGGTGTTGTTACAATTAACTTGGCACGTTTAGGTTATACACACAAGGGTGACAGGGATGGATTATTCCGCGAACTGGACAGATTATTAAATCTGGGTCGTGATTCGCTGGAAATCAAACGTAACATTATTTCCAAGAATATGGAACGCGGTTTATATCCATTTACCAGACGTTATCTGGGCAACTGGAATCATCACTTTTCAACAATTGGTGTGAATGGTGCAAATGAAATGGTTGCAAACTTTACCAATGGTGCAGAAAACATTGCGACACCTTTTGGTAAAAAATTGGTTTTAGATGTTATGGATTTTATACGCGACCACCTGGCGAATTTCCAAGAAGAAACAGGAAATCTGTATAATCTAGAAGCAACCCCTGCCGAAGGATGTTCATATCGTTTTGCAAAAACCGACAAAAAGAATTTTCCAGATATAATCACGGCGGGAACTGCGGACGCACCATATTACACAAATTCAACACAGTTACCTGTGAACTATACGGACGACCCGTTTGTTGCACTGGAACACCAAGAAGAATTTCAACGCAAATATACAGGCGGCACAATGTTACACTTGTATATGGGTGAACCCGTATCCAGTGGGGATGCTGCAATGAAAATTGTCCGCACTATATTTGAGAATTATCGCATACCATACATGACATTAACACCGACATTCTCTATATGTCCGAAACACGGATATCTGGCGGGTGCGTATGATTTTTGTCCAAAATGCGATGCAGAAATTGTCGCCAATCAAGATACATGTAAATGTGATTGTGGCGAATAATCAAACCAACAAAAAAACAAAACAACAGGAAAAGGAGAAAGAAATGATTGCCAATACAAACAGAACACCATGCGAAAAATTTTCACGTGCAATGGGATTTATTCGTCCAGTGTCCAATTTCAATACAGGGAAATATTCCGAGTTTTGTGAAAGAAAAACCTTTACCGAAGAAAATGCAATTTCAACAGGTGCGCGTCACGTTGAATTAATGAAAAAGGCCGCTTAACATTATGCGCGAAATACAAATTGGGGGATTGGTTTCGTTCACCACAATTGATTATCCTGGGAAATTGGCGGCGGTGCTGTTTCTGGTTGGATGTCCATTGCGATGTACGTATTGTTCCAACCCCCATTTAATTACCCCACATGACGGCGAATACGACCCAGAAAAAGTATTTGATTGGTTAAAATCCCGTGTTGGTAAACTGGAAGGCGTGGTTTTTTCCGGGGGCGAAGCGTTAATGCAAGGCGATGCCACTATTGAATATATGCAGCGTGTGCGTGATTTAGGCTTTGCGATTGGCCTGCACACGAACGGTTTTTATCCAAATGTTTTATCGCGTGCACTAGATACCGTTGATTGGGTTGGTCTGGATTACAAGGCAACCAGCAGACGATACAACGAACTGGTGGGGAATGACATTGCGTATAAATTGATGTCAGAATCATTGGATATTTTAATTGCCGCGAACAAGTCTTTTGAGGTTCGGATTACCCTGGATCCACGATATATAACAAAATCAGATTTAATAGAAATCATAAATGATTTGCACGCGCGCGGTGTAAAAACAGTCGCCTTGCAAAAATATATTCCACATTTTGAGGATGGTCAAACACCAACCACACCATCGGAACGCGAACAATTCTTTAATGATTCAGAATTGCGTGAACAAATCACAAAATTGATTCCGACTGTTATCTGGAGGGGCTAATAATGCAACAAATTACACAATCACAAACATTTTTAGGTAAACTGGTTAATGTTCAGATTGACAGACCGCTGGGGTCACGACACCCCGATTACGGATTTATATACGAAGTAAATTATGGTTTTATTCCAAATACAATATCTGGCGATGGCGAGGAACTGGATGCTTATATACTGGGGCCCAAATTACCATTAAAAAATTTTACAGGACGTTGTATCGCAATTATTCATCGTACAAACGATAATGACGATAAATTGATTGTTGTACCAGACGGGGTAAAATTATCTGATGAAATTATTGAACGCACTGTCGCATTCCGTGAAAGGAATTACACGCATCAATTAATTAGGTAAACATAAAGGCATAAAATAATATGAACAACTCTCGTAAAAACTCTTTAAGTAATTTCCAAAAAAAATGGGGTGATATTAAAAAATTAAAAAATATGACATTGGAACAATATACCAATGCAAACACTCCTGCGGATACTTTTACTTATTGGATAGAATGGGGAACACGTTCTTTGGGTTCTATAACAGGCGCATACTCTATCAAGGCTGGCATCTACGCAAAAGTGTCAAAATCCAAGAACGATATTGGTATCCAATATATGCAAGATGACGACTATTTATGGTATAAATCTTTGGGCGATAATCCGAATGTTGCTTTTAAGAAGGTTCTTACATACATTATGGATATTATTAATGCCGTTAATGATGGCGATTTGTCCAGAATTGATAAAGTTCCAACATTATGGCGTGGTTACAAATATAAAATTGCTTTTTTATACCAATTAATACTTAATAAACCAATTAAAATTTTGCCTGTCTTTAACTGGGATGATTTGTCTAAATTTTTGGGTAATACAGATATAAATGCATCTATGCTGGATTTATATCAAAAAGCGATAAAAAAATATAACATTAACTCGGTTGATGATGCATTTGCTGTTGCAGATAAGATTTATGATAATAATTATACAGATGCGCAAACAGAATATAAATCAAGTACATATAATAATCCAATTGAAGAATTGGATGAAAAGTTACGCGAACGATTAATCAAAGATTTATCCCAGGATGAACGCATTGCTATTTTTAGTTCTCTGACCAAAGAACAACAAATTCAAGTATTTAATAATCTTGATAAATCAACTATTAATGATATTCTGAATATGTTCGATGAAGATACAATCAAACCATTAAAAACACCTTGCTTATGTTTTTCTATTATTATGCTTATGTTCGGTTGTTATGTACTTTGTATTTCAGATATTAATAATATAATATCAATGTCTTGGTTTTGGATTTTATGGTTACCAATAACTGCCATAATATGGATATTACCATCAATACTGAAACTTACATGCTCGCAATTAAAACAAATATTTTCCAACCACAAAAAAGACAAACATTAAACGCACGCGTTGTAGATTGCTTTCCAAATTGTTTTTGATATAATGGCGAGCGGGTTGGGTACGGATGGCGATATACAATGGTAATATCATAGTCAAAAACTGCCGGAAACGGGGTGAAAAAGAACATCCCGGGGAATTACTCTGGGATGTTTAATATTACTGGCGGGCTAGAATTCTGTTGCAAACTTTCCCATACCTAAATATATTAACGCTAATGTGACCGATGACGCTGGCAGTATGCTCTTTTTACCGGCTCGGTTTTATTTTTAAACAACAATGACATATGTGCAGGTATATGCCCTGTTACATGTGGATAAATTTCGCACATTTTATCGTTAACAACAACTTGATTATCTGGGATTATTTTAACAAAGGCTTCCAGTCCATAAATTTTGTCTATGTTAAATGCATATACATACAATGGTGTAGTTTTTGTGTTTAAATATTTTGATAATCTGTTAAACGATATATGATTTTGTTGCCCAAAATCGTAAATACGAAGGTAATCTAAGTCCATCCCCAGTATTTGGCGAATATTGGATGCATATATCATTTTATTGGCTTTATTGTAAATAAAATTGAATATACCGTTATTCGTTGCCCGCAATTTCATTGTGTTGGAAAAATTAACCCCACCCAAATCATTATCAAAAATATGAACCATGGCGTTTCTGCGCAGTGTTATTTTATATGTTGGTCGATTATATGGGAACAAGGTATAATCATCGGACATGTCGTGTAATCTGCGACAAAAATCTTGTGTTAATGTGATAAGTTCACGACTGGTTTTTTGTTTTTCTTCTTTACTCATAATAAAACATGCATCAAAAGGATCTTCGCGTTTATCAACAGCAGCCGAAATATTCTTTAATCCTAAACCACTTTCTTTTCTTTTTTTCATATCATCCGGTAATACTAAATCAGTGGCTTCTAAACTGTAATAAACGTGTGGCATAACTTGCATTTTTGCCTCCTTATTAAAACGATCAACCTTAAAATACCTGAAATAACCGAATTGTCAAGTTTTTTAACTATCGAGAAAAAAGCATACAGAGTCAATGCATGAAAAATCCCGCAGAACTGCGGGCTTTTTATGTAGGATACCGTATATCCCAGAATACTGGCGGATGGGGAGGGATTCGAACCCCCGGAAGAGTTGCCCCTTCAACGGTTTTCAAGACCGCCGCATTCGACCGCTCTGCCACCCATCCTAAACTTTTTCTTTGTACCGGCGGTCTTTCAACCTACGGTTTTGTTCGCTGAACGCACCTGACGGTGCTGCTCACCACTCGTTCGCGCTCGGCGGCACTGCGTTTGCCTTGCTGACTCGTATGCAAGACCGCCGCATTCGACCGCTCTGCCACCCATCCTAAACTTTTGCCTGCGTATTCTATACTTATTTTTTTCTAAATGCAAATACAAAAAGCATCTATGACGCATCTAGTAATACCATAATAGATAAAAATGGCGACCAAATTATTGTTGCTTTATCCCCTAATAAAAAAGAAATAGGCGGTTATCACTTTATACCTAGTTTCTATGGCAAAGAGAAGTTTCAAAGGTTTTTGAAAGACAATATCGATAAAAACCGTGTCAAATATATAAAAGACCCTGCAATGTCGGGCGCACTCCAATCGTGGTCGCAGGCATTACAAGGTCTTGATACTAATACTATACTTACGCAAAACGATGTTGTCAACCAAAATGCAGGACAATTATTCCAAGGTAAAAAAGCCAATGGTTTCTATGACCCTGAACTTGGGGTAATAGTACTAGGCAGGGATATGAACGAAGTTACCCTGCCACACGAAATGGCGCATTATTGGTTAGATACCTTTTTCTGTTTTGCAAATGCAAAAATTGTGGCGCCGGCAATGAACATACATACTGACAATAATTGTCCCATGGTCAGTCCCCATGATGTCAAAAATCCAATTTGGGCATCGGGGGCACGAAACATTTCGCAAAACGCGCGAAACACCGCATAGCACATTGCCATTATTCCACCCAATGCACCCGGACGGTTGCGCAAATTCGTCCATTTATATAACGCATACATTATTACGAATAACAATATGCCTTCGGTTGCGGCCTCGTACAAAGGGGATGGATGGCGCGGGATTGGTACATCACCGGCAAACACCACACCCAACGGTCCATCAGTTGGACGCCCCATAACCTCGCGATTAATAAAGTTCGCAATACGACCAAAGAATAATCCAATCGGCACAACAACCGCCAGCAAATCCAATATGCCAAGTGTGCTGATTTTACGACGACGTGCAAACAACCAAGTTGCGACAATTACACCAACCAGACCGCCATGAAAACTCATCCCGCCGTGCCATACAGCAAAAATTTCCAATGGGTGCGCAATAAAGAACCCCAGATTATAGAACAGCACATATCCCAAACGTCCACCCACAATTACGCCCAAAATTATTGCGGTTAACAAATCGTCCAGATTCTTTTTATCCAACTTTACTTGCGAGCCCGGTGTGCGCATTAAATGACGAAACAAGAAATACCCCGCGACAAAGCCCGCAATATACGCCAACGCGTACCAGCGCACATCAAACCCCAGCACAGAAAACGCCACCGGTGAAATAGGATTTATAAAAATTGCCATTTTTTATTTATCTTTTAATTCTTGAATTTGTACAATGATTGTATTATATAAACTGCATATAAAACAAGGAGAAAAAATTATGGTAACCCGTAAATCTGAAATTTCTGCACAAAATCGTGGTGGCGGAATTGAATTATACTTGAAACGGATTTTTAGTCTGATGTTCGGCGCGGTTGCGTTAACTGCGGTGGCGGCGTACATGACAATATGGGGCGGCGGATTAAATTATTTGTTTACACCGACCGGATTTTCAGGATTATATTATGTTCTGTTATTTGGCGGACTGGGGTTATCAATCTGGGCCCAGGTTCGTGTATTCAATATGCGTCCTGCGACCGCTGCATTGATGTTGGCACTGTACGCGATTTTGATTGGGGTTACGATGACACCATTAATTGCGGTTGCATTAACAGTGAATCCGGCATCTATTTTACAGGCTTTTGTAATTGCGGCACTGATGTTTGGATGTATGGCAATGTTTGGATATAAAACCGTCAAAGACTTGTCTTTCTTGGGCATATTCTTGTTCATGGGCATGATTGGTCTGATTTTAGTGGGCATTGCATCATTTATATGGCCACTGGGCGGTACATTTGCCACAATCGTCAGTTTTATCGGCGTGTTGATATTTGCACTGTTTACGGCATATGATATGCAGATGTTAAAGCGCGCATATGCCACAGGTGGTGATGAAACAACACGTAATCAGTTGGCGGTTCTGGGGGCATTGCATTTGTATATTTCATTTGTTGCAATGTTCCAGTATCTGTTAAGTTTGTTAAATCGTAATTAAAAAATGGAGTAAAAAATGGCTTATACGATTGATAAAGATAAATGCATTGGTTGTCATACATGCATGGGGGTGTGTCCGGCTATGGCGATTTCTGATACACCAGACGGCAAATGCCAAATTGACCCGGCAAAATGTATGTCTTGCGGAACATGTGCGGCAATGTGCCCAGTCAGTGCGATTAAACCTGCAAATTAAATTCAGCAACAGAACACACACGGCGGGCACCCCCGCCGTTGTTTTTTTATAAATTCAAGGTTGCAAACTGATTGCTGGCGTATAATAATAAGCATACAAAATACCAAGGGATTAGAATATGGCAAAAACAACTGTTAATGATATTGTTGCGCTGTGCAAACGGCGTGGGTTTATATTTACAGGCTCTGAAATTTATGGGGGACTGGGGGGGGCATACGATTACGGTCCATATGGTGTTGAACTGATGCGCAACATTCGCAATGCGTGGTGGAACGCCATGATATATTCCCGCGATGATATAGAAGGTTTGGATGCAGCGCTGATTACAAATCGGTTATTATGGAAATATTCTGGACACGAAGGGAACTTTTCTGACCCATTGGTTGAATGTAAAAAATGCGGTGCCCGTATGCGCCAAGACAAAATGCGCGACCCGTCCAAATGCGACAATTGTGGCAGTACAGATTTAACCGCCCCACGCGCGTACCAGTTGATGATGGGGCTGTCTATTGGTGCGGTGTCAGATGGCGAAATAAATGCATACCTGCGCCCAGAAACAGCGACAACCACATACACAAATTTCAAGAATGTTTTGGATTCCCGCCCACATAAATTACCATTTGGAATTGCCCAAATCGGCAAGGCATTTCGTAACGAAATTTCCCCACGCGGTTTTGTGTTCCGTATGCGTGAGTTTGAGCAGGCAGAAATGCAATACTTTGTAAATCCATCAGACGATGAAAAATATTTTGATATGTGGAAAGAAACACGTATGGCATGGTGGGTAAATGTTTTGGGAATACCGGCGGAAAAATTGCGCTTTATGCCACATGAAAAATTGGCACACTATGCCAAAGCCGCATGCGACATTGAATACGAATTTCCAGACGGCTTTGACGAAGTAGAAGGTATTCATAATCGTCAAGACTTTGACTTGGGTTCACACACAAAATCACAAAGAGAATTCAAGATAAATGCATCTGTTATGGAAAATCGCGACAGCACGACAAAATTGGCATACAGCGATGCGCAAACCGGCGACAGTTTTATTCCATTTGTCATTGAAACCGCAATGGGTGTAAATCGTGCAATGTTTGCAGTTATGCTGAACGCATATACTGTGGAAGATTTGGGCGATGGGAAAACACGCACTGTATTAAAACTGAAACCATGGCTGGCACCGGTCAAGGCGGCGGTTATTCCATTGGCGCGCAATGTACCAGAATTGCAAACAATTGCGAATAACATTGAAAACGATTTGCGCAAACTGGGGATTGGCCGGATAGAAATGGAAAATTCTGGTAATATTGGTAAAAACTATCGCCGGCACGATGAAATTGGAACACCGGTATGTATAACGGTTGACCATCAATCTATGGAAGACGGCACTGTTACTATGCGCCACCGCGACAGTATGGCCCAGGAAAGAATCAAAATCGCAGATGTCCCTGCCCGTGTGCGTGAAATCTGTGGGATGTAGGTAGTTAATGTTTTTTTAGTGAATAGTGAATAATGTTTGTGCGCCGACAAAATGTCGGCGCACAAAAACTATTTCACTGTTCACTATTAACTATTCACTAAATAACAATCCGCGCAACGCGCGGATTGTTATTTATGTTTATACGCAAATACATCCGGGGTGAATTTGTCGCGGTTTGTATCAATCCATGCGTATGGGATAATTATACTGTT
>CAMOFE010000015.1 GCA_946613195.1 uncultured Alphaproteobacteria bacterium | reverse complement strand
TCCCAAATTATCCATGGACGACCAGTGGTTATGAACCCGTGGCATGGCAATGCGCGATGGAAACACCAAATTGTGGTGGTGTATATTGCTATTATTACTGGCAACCTGGTCAAAATGCGACATCAATGTATTATAATGCTGGCACTGATACTTGTGTCAACATCTTGGGCAACGCCACCGTCATCTGGTGTTTGCCGGTATGGGCGCCAATATGTACCACAAATGGATTCGCACTGGACAACAGTATAACAAACCCATCACCAACATATTACAGTTCAACTGCCCATGCGTATGTATCGCCATATGTTAATACCGCGTCTGTAAATCCACCGGTTAACGAAACCCAAACCAGTAACATTCCGATTTTATATACCACATGGTGTGATGGTGGTTATTACATAACATCGGGTCAAAACGGCACAATGTGTCCCGTATGTACACAATGCGCCGCCGGTTCGTATGATTATATGAACGGCCATGGAACATCGTGTCAAATATGTCCAAATAATTACTGGTCTGATGCAGGATGGACAACATGTAAAGCATGCGATGTTGAAAATGGCTATGTAAATGGATGGAATAATATAGGAACTAAATTAGATTATAATGGCAAGCCAGACCAACATGCTGGCATTGCATCATGCAAAACAAAATGTTTATGCGGTTCGTGTGTACACGCAAACGGGGAAGCATGCACGCCTGCGGGCGCAGATTTGTATGCAACACAATCAGAAATACAATATGGAAATACGGGTTATTGCCAAAATTGCAGTGACGGCACACACACACCTGGTTATGGTGCCGAAGCAGATGAGCCAAACGATTGCGGAATACGTCTGCATACAAAAGGTGGTAATAATAATGATTATTCTTACTATTTACATCAAAATCGCAACCTAGACATAAATAGCCAGGATGCAAACAACAATCCGGTACGTTTATTAAAAGTAAAAAGAAATAATATTGAATGGTGTGCAGATTTAACGACTGTACAAAATGACCATTTAAGAATTGGCATATGGCTGAATCAAGACACCAATCCGACAACATATTACCTGCATAAACAACAATGCGAATGGCGGTGGGATAATACTGACACAATAGATACGCCACAAAATCTGTGTTATAAACACAGTCTGCCTTATAATAATCCTGATGAAACTGTAAGCATAATACCAACAAATGATGCTTATAAAAATTGGGCACCGTATTCATCCAGTTGGCGTGTTCCTATGTCATATGGTGTAATTCATGGTATGTCCGCGTGCATACAGGGTACATCCAATGTTAAACCATATAGCACCAATGTAATCCCAGGAAACGGGGGGAATAATATAGACTCTGAAAACTGTTGGTGTAAAATGGTAAATCCTGCATTTTCGGAATGGGTTAAACCAAACTTGAACCGTATTATTGAAGACAATCTGTGTGGACTGTACTACAAATGCAGGGAAGATTGTCCTATGATATGCGCACTGTCATTCGGAATTGATGCCGATTTTCGTAAAGCAATGTTTAGTCATATTATAACAGGAACAAATAATCCAAACCCACAAAACCAAGTCAGCCCAGACACATGGCGCGACCATGTGAATGACTACTTAGGCAGTCATTGGTAATAATAAACAAAACACCGGCGATATCGCCGGTGTTTTGTTATCGCAATACTGCGCTTTTTATCATTGTAACATCTTCTTTGATGCCGTCTATTTTCATCTGTAATTGACCGATACCCGTTTCCAATATTGTTGTGCGATTTTCCAGCGCAGTTATGCGCCCATCGGCGCGTTCCAAATCCGCCAGGGACGAATCTTGGCGCGCAACCCAGTAAACCATACCTGCAATAAAGGCGATTAAAAACCAACTGTCGCGCAGGGTATCTATTATGCTTTTTACATTTGTTTCTGACATATCAATTACCCTGCCCGCGTTGTATCATATTTTCAATTTGATGAACCAAGGCACGTTGCCCTTCTAGGGTGCGCAGTTCTGCATCTGTCGCATTCGCGCCCAATGTGCGTTCCACGGTTATTCGCCGCAGATATTCCAATACTGCCACCCCAGATGCACCAGAAAAAGTATGTGCAAAATGAAACTCTATTTTATTATTCATTGTTCACCCTGTATTCTTATATTATATTTTCCGCAGCCGCCATTTTCACAATTGGTGCAACATATTGTAATTCTGCATCACTGTGCAATGATATGTGTTCTATTACACCACGACGTGACAGAATTTGTAATCCGCGCATACACAGTGGCTTTATAAATTCGTGCAACAATCGTCCATATGTCGCACCCAATATTCGCACCATATCACTGTTGCGCGCCAAGATTTCTGTTGCGGTCATTTCTTTGTCAGATAACAACCCCAATCTGTCTGCCAACAAAGTGTGCCGTATGCGGTCCCGCAAATCACTTAATATTATTTGTGAAACATCAAAGTCCGCGCCACTGGTCAATGGGGTTAATCCAGAACTGCCCACGGCCTTGGGTATAATTGCGCCAGGGGTTAAATTTATGTTCGCCAAATTTATAACACCATCGTCATCGGCCTGCCATATGCCAGAAACCGCTATTGTCGCGTTCTTTAAGACCAATTCTACAACTTTATTTGCAGTTTTGATATCTGGTAATGCCCGCATCACAGGACCGCGTCCATATAATTCCCCAGACATAACAGACCAACGAAATATTAAATACGGATTTGTATCAAACGTGCCACGCACAACAATATTATTTTCAATGTTTCCGCCAACATCCAACCAAGCGATAAAATCTGTACCACATAAACATTGAACAAGTCGCAATGGCATATCAGAATCGCGCTTTATTTTATCTGCGATATCACGCGGTGGCGTCCATGTTGAATATTTTTCCAGAACGGCGCGCGCAGTCATTGTTGTTGTATGAAAAACACAATTATCTAATATTGCGATATCTGAAATAGGAATTGCTGTAAAATGAAATGCGCTGTCTGCGCCGATTGGGTTTTCTGCCATAAACAGACACGCTGTGCCATAAATAATCAAGTCCATATAACACTGGTGTACGGTTGTATAAAAATTGGAATCGTTCAGGTTTGCCCGCAATGCAGCCACGGCTGGTTCTGGGTCGGGTGATTCATCACTTTCACGCACAAGATTTATCCACAAACTTTCTGGCGGTGTTAACAATGAATACATCGCGGCTGATAAATTATCTGCGGCATCCGCAGCAGTTGAATCAAACAACAGTGCCATATCCGCATCTGATGCGGGTACAGTATATTTTCGTGCATCTTCCCAACGCCGTATCCATGGGGTGCGCATATCAATTGCGCGCCGATACATACGTTCCAAGTTAAAAATATCTGATTGCATAAAAATCTCCTTTTTGTTTTATTACAGATTAAAATTTGTATTTGCATTTATTATTTGTGTACGCGAACCGCGTATTCGCACAGGTACAGGAACAGCACAAATCGCCCCGGCCACCGCATCAATTCCATCATCATGTGATGCACCATTGGGTGTCCATCCAATCATTTCTGAAAACAGTGGTGTTCGCGCAACACGCGTATGTGCGTGCATTCGCCCAGCACCCAAGAAAGGTTCAATAGAATCACAAATACGTAATGCTTTGTTTTTAGAATTAATAATTTTGTCTATCACGATACTGACACCGCGTTGTGATGCAATATTTCGCATAATTTCTGGCAGTGCACCACCAATTCCATTTGTCTCTATCGCGATGCGCCGCATCAAATGCCGCGACATAAAATCCAATACCATTCCACACTGCCACCCAATGGGTTCTGACACGTCTTCGGGTGCAACCATATACATAACATCATGGATAAATATATGGCGCGCATTATCATCGCGATACAGCATTACACATACACTGCCATCACGACCACGACGACCGCTGGATGGGTCCCAATAAACACACGCCCCGGTAATTTTGTTTTCGCCAATTCGTGCATGATTTTGGTTAAAATCATCGGTGTATTGTATAATTTGCCCAGGATCCAATCGCACACGATTAATTGGGATAAAATTTAACATCATCTGCGCAGAAAAATATCGTTCGCCAACCGTTTGACGTATCTGAGAAATTTTATCAGCCCCGAAAACCTGGGGCCAGACAGGCATACCATCGTCATCCAAGATTGGTATCTTTAATTCGCGATACCCACGCAAAAAAGGAATTGCAAAATCATTTTTTTCATATACTATATCAGACATGGATTTTACCCCCAAAACTTTACCGACAAATCTGGAAGCAGAACAGGCCGTTCTGGCTGCTGTTTTAATGAACAATCGTACATTGGAACAAATATCCGAATTCCTGCGACCGGAACATTTTTCGCATCCTGCGCACCAAGAAATCTATAAATTGGCTGAACGTCAATTTGCCGCAGGCATACCATTTGATATTATTACTGCAAAAAATTATCTGGACCAGCAAGGGACACTGGAATCCGTTGGCGGTGTAGAATATTTAACAAAACTGGCGGGTGCAGGTGCAACTGTTGTTAACGCGACAGAATACGCACGTATTGTTTATGATAATGCGATTCGTCGTGATTTGATTGATTTAGGCCAATCCATAACAGATGCCGCATTCATAGAAGACTTGGACAACCCTGTATCACGCCAACTAGAAATTGCGGAACAGAAACTGTTTGATATGTCAACACGCGGTTCATCTGAACGCGAAATAACATCTATTGCAACCGCCCTGGGCGAAGCTATGCAGGAAGCGGAAATCGCACACAAAGCAGACGGTAAATTATCTGGATTAACCACAGGATTAAATGCGATTGATGCTGCAATCAGCGGTTTACACCATTCTGACTTAATTATTATTGCGGGTCGCCCTGCGATGGGAAAAACAACATTGGCAATGAATATCGCATTTAATGCGGCAAACGCGATATTAAGCGGTCGGGCAAACGACAGATATCGTGGTGCTGTTGTGTTTTTCAGTTTGGAAATGTCCCAATCACAACTGGCGGCGCGCGTTTTATCGTCCCAGGCCAAGATTCCGGCAACCGCCATGCGCGAAGGAACACTAACAGACGAAGATTTTCTGAAAATGTCGCAATATTCCGCGGCGATTGGACGCGTACCATTATACATTGATGATACACCTGGGATGTCTGTTCCAATGATGCGGACGCGCGCGCGGCGATTGGCACGCAAGGCGGGCGGAATCGCATTAATCGTAATTGACTATTTACAGTTAATGACATCACCCGGTGGACGCAGAAGCGATAATCGTGTCCAAGAATTATCAGAAATTACCCGTGGACTGAAAGTTCTGGCCAAAGAATTGGATGTTCCTGTTATTGCACTGTCGCAATTATCGCGCAGCGTTGAAAACCGTGATGACAAACGTCCTATACTGTCGGACCTGCGCGAATCTGGTTCAATTGAACAAGACGCCGATATTGTTATGTTTACGTATCGTGAAGAATATTACTTGCAAAATCGCGACCCATCACAACGTATGTCTGGCAACACAAATGCCGCTATTGTTGAAAATTGGCAAAGACGTTACGAACGCGCCAAAGGCAAGGCTGATGTTATCATCGGGAAAAACCGCCACGGTCGCACGGATACATTACATTTGGCGTTCTTTGGCGATTACAGCCTGTTTGATAACCTGGACGAACAGATGGCACGTGGTCCAGATGGCGGTTTTGCCGAAACACAATCTGCATTCCAAACCCCAGACCCAACACCAGAATTTGATTCAAGTGAAATTCCAGATGATATGCCACTGTAATTATTTCACTTGCCAATTCTTATAAAATTCACTAAAATTTTGTCAAGATAAGAATGCAAGGAGTTCATAATGGCGCAAGAAGAAATAATATTTCCAAATAACATTCGCAAAATCAGATTGGCGGCTGGGATGAAAATGACCGAACTGGCACGACGCACAGGGTTGTCTTTATCTGCGGTATCCAAAATTGAAAAAGGTGTGCGCCGTCTAAATCAAAAGCAATTATTAAACATCTGTAATATTTTAGGCTGCAAACTGTCTGATGTTTTCATCAAAGAATCAGATGCGGTCGCAGATCAATGGCAATCTGAAATTAAACGCAGATTAAATGATAACGAAGACAGCGGACTGAAAGTTTTTGGCAGCGGTCTGCGCAAAATCCGCCAGCAAAGCGGTAAAACCATTGCCCAGGCGGCCACAGATGCCGGTATGACATTATCTGTGTATCATAAAATAGAAGTTGGTCAACGCGAAGTTTACAAAAATGAAATAGAGCCATTGGCAAAATCATTTGCATTATCGGTTGAAAAAATGTTTGATAAAATCGCAACGATGTACAAATCGGGCGATCTGAACAAACAAATTAACAAGGTTAAAGAACGCGTAAAATCTGTCCTGATTCCAGGCAGCCCATTGTCTGGTATGGATATGCAGGGTGGTCTGTACGGTGCAAAATTATACGACAGCGCGCGCAAAAAATTAGTTCCTGTCTTTGGCACACCAAACGGCAAATCTATTGCATTCAAGAAATCTGATAAAACAATGATTGTCGCACCCGCAGAATTAGAAGGACGCAAGGGTATTTACGCGGTTATGCCGAACTCTAAACGTCTGGGTGGTTTTATACCAGAAAAATCTTATGTTTTTATTGATTCTGACAAGAAACCATCTGTCGGCGATTTGGCGTTGTTTACCGATGCTGATTTTACCACAATCAATGAAAACGATACATCTGTTGCACATATTGCATCTGTACGTAAAGACGCCAAAGGTAAAATTTATGGACAACTGGTATCGCCAGATGAAAAAGTAACAGGTAAAACAATGCACAAAGTAATCTTGA
Organism: uncultured Alphaproteobacteria bacterium; assembly: GCA_946613195.1. Classification (GTDB taxonomy): domain Bacteria; phylum Pseudomonadota; class Alphaproteobacteria; order Rs-D84; family Rs-D84; genus Enterousia. The sequence goes on along the minus strand of CAMOFE010000015.1, from coordinate 14,905 downwards.
TTGTTGTAGATTAATTAGTTTATAGCGAGAGAGAGAGCACATCAATGATTCAGAAATCAACCACTGTTGCACGAAAATTACTAAACCTGTATCGCCACGAACATGTTATTTTTGGTGGGTGGTCGGCGGTTAATCAGGTTTTTGTTGACGAAGCAACACCTGATGTTATAAATGCACTGCGTGAACTACCAACAGGCAAACTGTTGGTGCAACATATTGAAAACCTGCGCAGTGGGCGAACACCAATGGATAATATTGAACGCGATTTATTACCATATGGCGGTATGATGGCAGAAAAAATCGCCACAATTACACTGACGCAATCTGAATTAAACCAATTAAAAGATGCACTGGATAAATTCACAACAGACCAAAACGGATTACAAATGATACAATCTTTGGATGTTGTTAAAAAATTTGGTGATGAATGGCCTGTTGGAATACGCGTCGCGTTGACTGCATATCCTGATTTATTAAACAAATGGTCTGTTGTTCACAAAACATATCGTGCATATTATTTATGGAAAGTCGCAACAGATATGCTGGCCACGGATATGTCCGAACGCGCACGCGCGCAATTACAGGCCGATATGCCAGATTATGAAACATATTTGCCAATGTTTGGTGATGCTGGTCAAGAACTGTTAACCAGATTGCGCCATTTCATCAGCAGTATTCAACAACCACACGAATAAAAATAATTTTAATTATTATTTGTTCTGTAAATTGTGTCCATTGTATGTGGTGTACCAATGTAAATCATTGTGCCATTTGGCGATAGTATAAAATCTAGTTCACGTAATCGTTCACGCAAATTTTCGCGTTTTTGTGCTGTATTAGAAGTATTCGGAACTTCTACATCATCACATATGATTAAATCTGCACGTAACCCGGTTATATTTCCATACAAACCTTGGCACACCACAGACGGTTCACGAATACCAATTGGTCGGCGCACAGTTATTTTATCTGCGGACCATTCTTTTTTATTATCAGGAATTAAATCGCTGCACATTGGGTGGTTTTCAATTATATTTCGTATATGCCCCACCATACGCCGCGCCAAACCACTGTGTGCCGACAGAATTAATATTCGTGCAGATGGATTATGACATAATACACACGCTGCAAAAATTCCGACAACAGTTGATTTGCCCGAATGTCTGAATGCCATTAATAATCCACGATGTGGTGAATCATTCAGGACATCTACTAAAAAATGCATTATTTTGCGATGATGCAATGGTGTTCCCTGACCCAATAATTGGTTCCACGCATCTAGAAATTTATAAAACGCCGTAATCATCTTTGTTTTCGTTTGGCGCAGGTTCCGTAATAGAACCATAATCATTTATCAAATACGGTTGCGCATTTTGTAACACAGACACTAAATTGTTATACACCCCCAGTGCCCCACCCCCAGATAATTTATCAGATATTAAATCCACAATACCTGACACAGAACGCAAAACATTATCATGCGTATTCGCCCAATCTGACAAATCTATATTTATAGTTTGTATGTCTTGCAGTGCCGCCAACAAGAAATTAAAATCGCGATTCAAGCATTCTGGATCTATTTTCACAGTTGGCTGGTAATCAATAACACGCGATAACGATACTTGTCTAAATATATCTATATGCGCACCATTGTTTGGTGCATGCGCAAAAACAATACTGCCGCTATCAAACCCAGGGTTGGGTATCACAGAAAACGCACCAACACCTGCCATATTATTATCTATTGCAACTTGGACATCTGCGATTTGGAAGAAAGGGAATACAAATGCAAATTCTGTTGTTACACCATCCCCAGTATAAGAAACTTTGTACATTTGCGCCCCCTGTTTATGCCATCAGTTCATCAAAACGACTTAATATTGATTTCAACAAATTCGTTTTTTTAGTTTTTATATTTTTCATTTTTTCAATATTCGTGCGCCGTTTTTCATCATATGGTGCCGATGTTTCATCTTGGATTCTGCGCAAAACGGCTTCTTCGGTCATACCCCTATTTGTCATACCACCTGCGCCGTATTTTGCGCGTTGGGCCGCCAAAGCCTTTTTAACCAGATTTGTTTTATTTTGTTCATCGGTTGCGATTTGTTGCAGAATCTGCTGTCTGGCATTTTTTGCTTCACTTTTATTTTTTTTATAATCTAAAACACTGGTAACGTCTGATACTATTTGTCCCATGATACATTCCTTTGTTTATTTGTTTTAATTAAATTATGTAACGACCATAAACTGTTACAGATAAAACTGTCGCGTTTTGCGGTTCATCGCCATGAATTGTCCATATAGGTGCCGAATCCCCAGATGTACCCAAAAATCCCACACACACATCCCCAGAAAACCCGCCGGTTACATCGTATGATTCGTTTGGAATAACAGCGCGCACATTGTTAATAAACAATGCCCCGGTGTTTAATACACGGGTTGCTATCTTGCGGATTCTGATTTTTCTGGCGTTATGCCCACCCGAATGCAGTGGTAATGATGTGGCACAAAAATAAAAGTTATATATACCGGCATCATTTAATGCAGAATCAGAAAACTTTTCCAACAAATATTCATCGCCACGCATAACACACACAAATGTTTCACTGTCAATAACACATACAGATATAAAATCGCCATGCGTTTTATATCGCGCCCATGCAGATATTTCCAATGCTGCATTTTGGTTTAGTACAGCCATTGTTCCATCTGACATAACGACATATAATTTTCGTTCCACATCGTTATATGCAATATCAATTGGATTTATCATCAAGTGCTTGGATACAGCACACAAATCACGTGCGTTATATTTTTCCCCTAAATCATCCAATGTTAATTGGCGAATATCGCGTCCACTGTGCGATATAAATACAGTTGCGCCTTCTATCTGTTGTGGTGGCAAAAACTTGTTATGCATACTGCCGACAGAAGTATGTTGTTTTATATCAACGACAGATGGGGTTAACGGCTTGCTGGAAATCGCCCATTCACCGTCTGTGGTTAATATTTGCAGGTTATCGCTGCTGACGACTGTGCATATTCTTTGATTTTGTTGCGATAACAAAGTAATAAAAATTGCTTCATCATCTAAACCAGTGCCAACATCAAAATTGTTGTGCCGCCCCACTTGGGACAACCACACACCACACTGATGCGAACGCGAACCACCAAACACCAATCTATCTTGATGAAATGTAATACTTAATGGCCATCCACGATATTTACTGAATGCGGCCTCGCGCCAATCTGTAATGGGCGATGCAGGTAATGAATATGCCCCGTTTGTATATGCAACCAATTGTGTTGCGCTGACAAACGCAGAAACAATCCACTGGCGACCCAACAAATAAAACACATTACCCACATAATCAGATGTCCAACACGCGCGATTCGCGGTAAATGTCGCATAATTATTACCGTTTTGATGCGCAGTAACAGAAATCGTGATATCTGATGTATCATCAAAACGCATAAAAGGCATCAATACATTCATTGTTGCATCATCACGGGCGAACTCAAATGTGGACAGATTAAAACTGCCTGATGATTCGCGTAAAATACGTGGTGCATAGTCAGGATGCACAAATATAATACTGCCGAAACGTTGGGCGTACTGAACACGCGAAATATCTGATGCACCCCATGGGGTTAAAATATCATCCTGCATTTCACCATTACAATACACAACCAAATGATTTGCAGTCATAGACAACAGATATTTCTTGGTTTCAGAAACACAAAATGGTATTAAACGCGCCGCACCATATAATGTTGCGACATTAACCAGACCAGGACGACGACGTAAACCACCCCCACCTAAAACATCCATATTTTCCAGTCGCGATAAACCATTAATATTATCGCGCGCGAAAAATTCTGGCGATATTTCACCCTGTGAAAACGCAGAATATGTTTTTACAAAATTTGCCATATTAAAAATCCTTTGGGAATAACTAGAACCGTACATTTACCAATGTAAACGCATCTATGTTTGCACTGGGGGCGGTTGTGCTGTCTATGAACTTTGCAGATTTTAATTCTGATTCGTACAGTGATACCAGCATACGAAACACTGTCTGGTCGCCTGTTAATGGGATACAAAATTCCATCGCCAATTTGGTTGCCGCCAAAGAAATAAAATATTCAGGATATTTATCAACAGGCACACGCACAATCGCCAACAAATCTAATTTATCAGACTGGGCAAGGATTCTGTCGCCAACGATTTGCCCATCGCATTTAATAATACGCAAAACATCCCCTGGCACCAAGAAATCGCCATCGGCTGTTTTATTCAGTGTAAAACGTTGGCACGCAAACCGCCACGGATGTGACGCGATTAAACCATCCATTATCGGACGAAATAAAGTACGCGATAATTGCGCGGCGGCTGTATTATCTGCCAATGACTGTATAGGATTTTCACCCAACTTTAACAGTGCCATTGAACATATATCTATTTTTGTTAGCATTTATTTTTCCTATGTTTACAAAAAACAAGGGGCACAAGTGATGTGCCCCAAAACAACATTGCATTATTATCAATTATGATAACGCGGCCGTTGTAACATTAGACGATGAAACGCCTATCTTTTTAATCGCGGTTGAATCTGATGCATTTATAATGATTATATCACCAACATTCATCAGACTTTTAACGGCATTAAAATAACCATTTGCGGTAATTGTTGCCATTGTTTCTGTGCCACAATAGTGCCACAATGTAAACCCGTTTGCATATGCAATAACAGACAAATTTTTATTTGCAAAAGCCATTTGTACTTCCTTTGGTTAGACAAAATTATTCCGCGACACTGTCCGCACATTTGATACGAACAATACCATCTTGATCAATCAACACCGCGCCTTGGGACATGCTGTTGCTAACAAAATGGGCTGCGCGTTCGCCATGCCACGAAATATCTGTTTTAACTTCTTGACCGCACGCATGACCAATGCTGGACGCATGGTACATAAAGCAATCACGATGTGTACCAGATGCCACAGGCAGACCATTGTACATAATCCAGGTTACGCCCAACCACTTTTTGCTCTCAAACCCATTGGTTAATGGCGAATCAGATACATAGTCAGCAGACACAAATTCATCAATACCCAACAGTTGATTCCACTGTTCAACACCAACAACTGCGAAACGCCGGCCATCATCTGGGACATCCTTTTCATTCAGTTCTTTCAATGCGCTTAAAATTATACTTTTGTTCAACAAAGAAGTATAAGCACCAACATTATTTGTTGCGGTATTCATTGCGGAAACAATTAATTCATCGGTTTTACGACCCAACGCATATGCGCCCGCCGCCGCAACAACACGACGTTCATCAACATTTGTTTTTAATTCATCCAAACTATCAACCCAATCACCTGCATAATAATCAGACAGTATGCATTCAACAGGTTCATGATTCAGATTCATAACCGGCACAATTCCATGACGCGATTTTGTGCTGGCAATGCCTTTACCAACTTTTTGGAAAGTTGTAGATGCACCCACAACGCCAGATTTACTGCGAACTGTTGCGCGCAGTTTTGTACCCATTTGCTGATAAGCCAAATGTACATCGGCCTCAAACTGTTTTATAAAAACATTATCTATGGAAACAGACATTATAAAAAATCCTTTGGTATTAAATAGATAAAATATATGCGAAGAAAATCGCACGACTTTATTTTTATTATTTGGTTATGCAATAAAACATTGCGCCACATAACAAAAAACGGGTCCGTTTATGGATTGTCCGATATTTTCAGTCAGACCCAGACAGAAATCAAAACATCTGACTGAAAATGTCATAAAAAAACAGCCCCAGAAACAATACCCAGAGCCCAGGAATTAAAAAACCCGCCAATTGGCGGGGAAAATTATTTTTTCTTTACAACTTTTTTAGCAGCTGGTTTTTTCGCAACTGTTTTTTTAGCAGCCGGTTTTTTTGCAGCAACTTTTTTTACAGCTGGTTTTTTTGCAACTGTTTTTTTAGCAACTGGCTTTTTCGCAGCAACTTTTTTCACAGCTGGTTTTTTTGCAACTGCTTTTTTAGCAACTGGCTTTTTCGCAGCAACTTTTTTCACAGCTGGTTTTTTTGCAACTGCTTTTTTAGCAGCTGGTTTCTTTGCAGCAGGTTTTGCTGCTGGTTTTTTTGCAGCTGGTTTCTTTGCTGCTTTCAAGAATGTGAATGCCATTCTTCTCTCCTTTCATCGTTTTTGATAGAACAAAATTTTTTTGTTCTTGTTTTATATTTTATATTAAACAAAAAAAATAGTAAAGAAGAAAGTGCATTTTTATCACGAATAAAGTTTCTTAAAACCATTTTCTATTTTGCGAATATATTCTGTATCGTTATCACGCCAATATTTTGGATCACGCATCATACGTCTTAAATCAGAATCAGTTAAATTTTCATCTGAACTTTTATCAGTATTCACTGATGGTTCCATTGATTGCATCATCTTGTACACGCTTTGTATTCCCTGGGGTGTAGCGCACAATGCATCAAATGCCTCAATAGGTAAAAACTTTTCACCAAATGCATTTATTGCGCGTAATGCTTCATACATTTTTTCAGTGCCACCAAAAATTTTTTTCATTTCATTTATTGCGGCACTTTCATTTTGTATCGCGAACAAATCATGCAATACTGGTGATAAAAATTCTTCGGCAATAGAATAAATTTTTTCAACCTGATGTGTTGTTAATCCAATTTCATGAAATTTTTCGCGTAACGAATCGTCATCAAACAAATCATTTGTTGGATATTCAGATATATAATCTGGCACACCAATTGCACGATTAAATTTTTCACGCGCAACATTATCTGCATTTTCATCTGGTACAGAAATCATAGAACCAATTTTCTTTTCCAGTTCTGTATAAGACTTGATTAACGCATCGGTATTCAGTGTACCGTCATCATTCTTGAATTTTTCTGGAATTTTTTCCATGTTTGTTTCCTTTGTTTTTGTTTGTATGCCGCAGAAAATAAATTCCGCAGATTGTAAATATCGCTTGCAACATTGCGAACACATCTGTATCACCAACCAAATATGCCGCAATCGCAGATAATGTTCCAACCCCCGCCATAATATGCGTGCGCGAATCAGATAAAAAACCACCACTAATAAATTTATTCATAGTAAATCTTGTATTATAAATAAAACAGTAAACCATCTATATCGGCGATATATCCACGCGCCATCGCCCATGCTGGGATAATATCATCATGATGGAAACGCGTTGCGCCATAACAACAATCTGGCAATCCACCATGCATCATCCTGTGGGCAACGCGTACACACATTTGCAAACCACGATTATCTGCATTGACATCCAGTAATTTATGACGCGGTGAATTTTTATTTAACGAATCAAATATTTCAGGGTCTGATATAACATCCATAATTGAACGCGATAATTTTTTTGACGCGTTTTTTATCATAGAAGTTAATGCCTCGGTTGCGCGCAATGATGTCCCAGACGTTTCTGCATATACAACACGCGCAATTTTATATATTGTACGTTGTGTTTCGTCCGGATTGTTTATTACTATCATATGTATTTTCCCCCAGATGTGCAAAAACCCCGAACAAATGTTCGGGGTATATAAAAAGAAAAAAATCCGCATCAAATATTGCGGACCAATTCATCTAACTTATGTGAACACTATAATATCATAAATCACATAAAAAGTCAAGATTATTTTATTGTATTCATATTTTATAATGCAACTTCATCACCATAAACCAAAAAATATTCTGAATCGCGACGCAATATTAACGCCCCATTTTCGTTTAATCCAATCATTTGGGCAGATGTTCCGCGATATTTTATTGTTTTGTTTAATCCAACCGCCATTTCCATCCAACGCGCATGAACACGTGAAAAATCAGCCGACATCCATTTATCCAGATTCTTCATCAATACACGCAACACATCATTTATTTCAACATCTGTGTAATTTGCCATCTTGGTTGTTTTGTATTCTGCAACCGTTGGATTCGTTTTTATGTTTATTCCAATTCCCACAACAACGAATGGACCAGAATACTCTATTAATACGCCACATATTTTTTTACCATCAACCAGTATATCATTTGGCCACTTTATTTGCGGTTTTATATCACAAGCCACCAATGTTTCTGCAATCGCAACCGCCACAGCATATGATAAGCGTGGATTCCTGTCAGGTGAATTAAATATAAAACTGACGTATAAATTTCCGTGATGCGATACCCATGTTCGCCGGAATCGGCCACGTCCTGCGGATTGCGCCTGGGCCACAATGGCTGTATGATCTGCACCACGACCATGCGCAATCATATCGTGCGCATAATTTTGCGTACTGGGGATTTTATCAAAAGAAATCAATTTATAATTTGCCAAGTCTGTATATTCCATTTTGATTTTGTATAAAATCATGACCATATAACTTGCGTAAATTATATATCGCAGCATCTATGGCATGTGTTGTAACACCACTATTATACCCCAACGCATTATTCAGTTGTGCAACAGACATCCCGCCAGAACGATACAAACATACAATAATACGTCCAGCCAAAGACGGCAACACAACATCACGACCAAAAACAGAACGAATTATATCTGTATTATCTGCGGCCTTTAATATGCGGGATTTTAATTCCAACACAGAAACACTGTGTTTAATCCCCAGCGCATCAAAATCAACACAATCAACCGTTGGGGCATCCAGAACAGTGGCATTAAAATCCGCCAATATGTGTCGCCATATGGCATCAGATGAATATATACGAATACCTTTTAACATATATTCAGAATATACTATGATTTGCCAACTGTCCATAAAAAATGCCATGCGATTGCATGGCCAGGGAAACAATGAAAACAGTTAAAAACTAATCGTGATGTATAAATTTTGTAAAATCATTTATATTTGCGCCAGTTGATGATAAAATTTTGGCAATACTGTTGGTTGATGGCCATCGTGGTTGACCTTCTTTGGACCATCGCTTGCTTTTATTAAATGTTGTTGGATCTAAACCGCTGCATTTTGCAAGCCCCGAACAAGACATTCCATGTTCTGTTGCAAAACATTCTATTGCATGCCAAACATCATCGTGAGTCATATTACCCCCCATTCACTGAACACACCTTGATTTTACGCCGGATTTCTGGGTTTTACAACAAGCACGATTTCCTAGGGGGCAATACCCAAAACCAACCCAAAAATATTTTTTGACAAAATACTTGACAAACAGAATAAAATGTATTATATTTCGATTCGTCAAAGGGGCAAAACCCGATGACCGGGTGCCATCGGCATCTGTGGGGCCCAGGGATTCAGACTCCCTCCTACATTCTCTCTCCTCTGGACCTTGGGACCCCAAAAACTTTTTTTAGAATGCCCGTTTCTTTTTCTCCTTTCCTTCCTTTCATGGGCATTCGGAAACACCGCCGGCCGGATTACCCAAGGCGGCGTTTTTTATTGCACAGTTAATATTAAACAGTTAAAGAATGCCCGCGCATATTATGCGCGGACAATTTTTATTTTCCAAATTTTCCACTGCGCGGGAAACCAACAGGCACAGTACGCCCTTGGGATGCGCGTTTTGCGTTCCATGGCGCAATATCATCCAGTTTTGTTGTTCCGCGTCCTGTGGTCCACCCGAATCCATCGGCCATATTAAAGAACATCACATCCAATACATATGTACGTTCTGCATTATATTTTTGTAAAATAACACCTTTGCCACGGGTCATTTCCGGAATTTCTGATGTTGCGAATATCAGCAATTTATCATTAGACCCTGATATTGCAACCGTATCACCTGTTACATCAACACACATAATTGCCGGATTTTTGGCATCAACATTCATTACTTGTTTGCCGTTTTTGGTTTGTGCCAAACAGTTTTCACCGGACACAATGAATCCTGTACCATGTCGTCCAACCAACAAGTACTTTTTATTTATATCCAAAACAAAAGCACGCACAATTTCTTCATCTGCGGCAACATCAGCCATCATACGCACAGATTCACCAAAACCACGTGCAGACGGCAACATATTTGCCGCCAATGTAAACATTTTTCCACCCGCTGTGAACAGATTTATCTTATCTGTTGTAATCGCGTGAAATGCGGTCAAAATCTCGTCCCCTTCCTTGAATTTAACATCCAGGTTGGTTAAATCTAAATGAGTTTTTGCCGCGCGAATCCACCCCATCTTGGACAAAATTATAGTTATTGGTTCTTTTTCAATAAACTCATCTGTATCAACGACAACATCAACAGTTTGTTCTGCCCATGTTGTGCGACGGCGACCCAATGCAGTTTTTTTATCATATTGTTTTTTGATATCGCTAAACCATGCCTTTAATTGATTATTCTGCATATCAGAACTGGCCAGCAACGTCTGCAATTCTGCCTGTTCTTTACGCAAATTTTCATCTTCGCGCCGAATTTCCATTTCTTCCAGTTTACGCAAACTGCGCAATCTGGTATTCAGAATCGCCTCTACTTGAATTTCTGTCAATTGAAATTCCGCCATTAAAACAGACTTGGCATCATCTTCGGTACGGATGATTTCAATAACACGGTCCAGATTCAGATATACAACCAACAATCCGCCCAATATTTCCAAACGTCGCGCAATATTTGCCAATCGCCAATTTGTTCGTCGCAACAAAACATTTTTTTGATGTGCAATAAATTCACGCAACACATCCCCAATTGGCATTACACGTGGCGCACCATTAGAATCAATAACATTAAAGTTCATATTAAAACGCGATTCTAAATCAGTCATCGCAAACAAATGTGCCATCATTTTATCAATTGGAATATTGCGGTTTTTAGGCGTAATAACAATACGCACATCTGTTGTAGATTCATCTGCAATATCTTCAACCAGTGGTAATTTTTTCGCATCAATCAGGCCGCCAATTTGTTCAACCAATTTAGACTTAATAATTCCATACGGAATTTCAGTGATTACGACCTGTTCAGCACCGCGATCTAATTTTTCTATTTCCCAACGCGCACGAACACGAAACGCGCCCCGCCCTGTATCATAGTTCTTTACAATTGTATCAAAACTATCAATCAAAACGCCACCCGTTGGAAAATCTGGTCCAACCAGTTTCTTCATAATCTGCTGCGTGGTTGCATCAGGTCTATCAATTACCAGATTCAGGGCATCACAAACCTCGGCCACATTATGGGTTGGTATATTTGTCGCCATACCAACCGCAATTCCCATCCCACCATTCGCCAATAAATTAGGAAAAGCACCTGGCATAACAGTTGGTTCCAGTGTTGTACCATCAAAATTCGGCATCATATCAACACTGTCTTCGTCAATCCCTTCCATAATCAGCATTGCCGCATCAGTCATCTTGGATTCTGTATAACGATATGCCGCCTGGGGGTCGCCATCAATATTACCAAAATTACCCTGGCCATCAATCAGTGGATAACGAACCGAAAAATCCTGGGCCAATCGCACCATCGCATCATACACAGAAGAATCGCCATGCGGATGATAATGCCCCAACACATCGCCAACAACCGTTGCACATTTCCGAAAAGCCGCGGCTGGCGACAATTTTTGCCGTAACATAGAATACAAAATACGACGATGTACAGGCTTTAACCCATCACGCACATCAGGCAACGCACGCGACACAATCGTTGATACAGCATATGATAAATACCGTTCAGACAATGCATCTGACAATTGCTGTGAATCAATATTTTCCTTAAACTTGGTATTTTCTTTCATCTTTTTAACTTTATTTCACCACAAAAATTTAGACCATTTACAAAAAAATAACAACCGAAATATTTTAGCACTTGACAAAAATGCTAATGTTGACTATATTGTATATACAAACTTTGGTTCCCCGGGAGCGGGGCGGGCTGCCGAAAAAGTAAACGTGGCAAGTCGGGATACCAGGCAAACTGTGGTATCTGAATGTATATCGTGGCAATCATCACTGCGATAGACCAGTCAAACAAGAACCAAAACAGTGCAAATGCGCATTTGTTTGATTGCAAAGGGGGCTATGATGAAATTTAAGAAAATTTTCCCATACGTTATTGCAACCGCAACATTGTTTGCGCCACGTATTGCTGGGGCGCACAAAAATGTTTCGCATAACGATGCACAAAAAACATCTGTTGAAATTCCTGTTTTTAATAAATTAATAGCAAACGATACTATAAACTGGTCTGCAACGAAACAATATGACATCTCATCAAAAGTATCTAAATTAACCCAAACATATATCAACAAATCTATTGCGGGGCAAAAACGCATTCGTGAAAATCGCACAAAACACGGTTATACGGCTGCAGTACGCGCTGAATTACCTGGCGCACCTGTTAACCTGCACTGTCTGTATGGTCAATATACACAATTACAACGCGCATTAAAAGAACTGGGGGACACATTAACTATTATTCCACAAAACAATAATGCACATAAATCTTGTCCTGCATTTATAAAAGAAATGCAGAAAAAATATGATGCACCAGAATTTGACGGCGCGATACATTCGGGTTATGTATATAAAACAGATGCGGAATACGAATCCGCATTGGCAAAATATTTAACCAAGGCATTAAGTGGTGTTAAAAATAATATTGATTCTGCGCGCCAAGCATTAATTAAAAGGTTTGCAAAAACACATTATTCCATAGAATCTTTGGCGCCTGGGACAATTATGATTGTGCCACCATCACGTGGTGCACAACCAACACATGCTGTTGTTTATTTGGGTCGCGGTTTCGTTCGCGATGGTCAATTTGTTGCGGACACAAATGGCAATCATATGTATTCTGGATATAACAACGAACAAATTCTGGGATTGTTTGAGATATGGGATATGTCCAATGTGTTTTCTGCCGACATCAGCAAAATTGTCGCTGTTATGTATGAACAAGAATTAATTGCGCAAATGAACAAACGCGATATAACAGAAACACATCAAAATAATTCTGTGGACTCTGCGGATACGGTTGAAAATATCGCAAGTACAGATGTGCAGGATATACCGGGCTTTTTTACAAGAACACATCAAGACAAATTACCCCAGTCAAAATCTAATGTTTTGGCAAATGGATTATATATGTTGGCACTGCGTCGTAAACAAATAAAAGTAATGTAACAAAAAAAGGTGAAGATGATGAAAAACCTAAAATATCAAGTAAAATTCTTTTTACCATATGCACTGAACAGCGTTATTGCAACAACCGCGTTTTTAAGCGCATCAGAAATAAATCGCGCAAATGCACAATCAAGTGGCACGCAACCGACACACAAACAACCCGTTGTTACAGACAGCATTACCCCTGTAATTGACACAACTGCATTCAACGCAACACCCGATGGAAAATCTGTTATTTATCACAGAAATGACAGCACATTACTGAAACGCGTTGGTGGCAGTCGCGCATGGCGTAACAATAATCCTGGTAATTTGCGTTACACCCCCTTTACACGCGAACACGGCGCCATTGGTGAATGTGGCAACTTTGCCGTATTTCCAGATTTTGAGACGGGTTTTTCTGCATTGCGCGCACTATTAAGAACGCAATCTTACCAAGATTTAACCATTGCCCAGGCAATAAAACGTTATGCGGAAAGTTATCAATCATATACCGTTAAATTAACACGCGAAACAGGCTTGTCCGCAGGAACACTGTTACGCGATTTGACAGACCATCAAATGAACGATTTGGTAAATACAATCAAAAAAATAGAGGGATGGATTCCAGGCACAGAAACTGTTATCGCGAAAAATACGCCAGGGAACACATACTATATGAATAATTCACGCCAGCGCAATTCATAACCAAAAAAACCGCCAAATGGCGGTTCTTTTATTATGATATTTTGTTTTTAATTGCACGAATACGTGCCAAAATCTCTTTTAATTCAGTATCACTTACACTTGAATTGTTTTTGCTGCTGATTTCGTCCGCCAAAACAATACACAGCGTTGCCAACAACGAATTTTCTGGTAATGGTCCGATTTTATCCAAAATTTCACGCGCACGCATATCAATCATACGCCCCAATTCTATTAAACGCCCCTCTTGACCGTCTTCACAGCCCATCGGATAATTTTTATTAACAATTGGTATGGACACAACACTCATTTTAATTTCTCTAATATACTCAATGATTTATCAATCATATCGGTTGCACGTGCGTTTTTATCACGCAGATTTTTTATCTGTTCGCTTAAAATTGCGACCTCTAAATCTGTTTGTCGCCCCGCGTTTACCGCCGTTGCCTGCAAGCGAGCGACAGCATCTTCCAACGCGACCAGTTCATTAAATATTTGTTCTTTGATATCTGCCATAACATTTATCATTTTAAGATATTTTTTATATGCGTTCAACCCTAAAATGTGGTATAATGCCCTCGTTAAGTATGGGGGAATTATTTTATGAAGCCGAAAATTATTTATATATCCGGTAACGAAATTTTTGATATCGCAGATATTCGCGCTGCATTTGACGAAGTGCGTGATGCACTGGGGCTGGCCCAGGATACTGTTTTATTTGGTGTACCTGTGGACAATGACAGTTCATTGGCAAATGTAAAAACAGACGAATCGGTAAAACCTGTTATTGCAACAGAAAATATTACGGAATCAGAAACAACCCCAGATGAACATATTGAAATAGAAACAACGCCCACACGCCGCACACGCGGTCGTCCACGCGCTGTTAATAATGAACAGCCAGAAACAAACGAATCTGATATTGCGGTCAATGTCGCTGAACCAGAACCCGCACCTGCCACCACGGCGCCAACGGCTACAACCGCCGCAAACACCGCAGATGCACCTGCTCCGCTAGCTACCGTATCAGAGCAAAACGTGCCCACGAGCAC
>CAMOFE010000014.1 GCA_946613195.1 uncultured Alphaproteobacteria bacterium | reverse complement strand
ATTTTGAGAATTCATCCGGTCTGCCGGATGACGATCATTTATCTACTGCACGTGATATCGCGTTGATGTCAATGGCGGTGTATAAACATTTTCCACAGTATTGGAAATACTTTGGCATTAAAACATGGGATTATAATGGAAAAACATATACCAATGGAAATCGTTTGCTGGGGACATATCCGGGATGCGATGGAATGAAAACAGGATTTACAAACAAATCAAAATATTCGTTGGTGTCAACTGCAAATCGTGATGGACATCGTGTTATGGCGGTGGTTTTGGGCGCAGAAAACAAGGATGTGCGTGCAAATATTTCTGCACAAATGCTGACACGTGGATTTAATATATTGAAAAATAATTCACCAACTGTTGCAAAAACAACGCCTGTGTCGCAACATACAGAATATGTGCCAGTTGCCACAAATAATTATGATACAGGTGGCGCGGGTGTTCAGTTTGGGGCATTTGCATCGCGGGCATCGGCTGAATCCCAGGCATCGCGCGTGTCAAATACATTGGGGGTAAATGCAGGTGTTGTGGCGGCACCAAATGGAATGTGGCGTGTGCGCGCAGGGGGGATGTCTGAATCAGATGCGCAATCATTAAAAAATCGTGCAATCGCATATGGAATTGATAGTTTCGTTTTTCACTAAGGTTTTTTTAATGAATCCAAAAATTGAAAAATTAATTAAACAATTTGCGAAATTACCACGTGTTGGTAATCGGGCGGCACAACGCATTGTATTGGGGTTGCTGCAAGATAAAACAGGGCGTGCAACCGCATTGGCAGAAACATTGATGGAAACATCCGCAACAATTCATCCGTGTAAAAATTGCGCTGTTTTAACAGATGGGGATATTTGTGAATTTTGTCGTGATAATGTGCGCGAAAACGGAACATTGTGCGTTGTGCGTGATATGGCAGATGTCTGGACATTGGAAAAATCATCGGTGTTTCATGGACGATATCATATTATCGGCGGACTGTTATCTGGCGCGGCGGGTGTTATGCCAGATGACTTGAATATTAATGGTATTGCCAAACGCATTACAGATGAAAAAATAACTGAAATTATTTTTGCATTGCCTAATACCATAGAAGGCAAAACAACCCAACATTATATTATGTCTGTTATCGGCAATGCGGATGTTAAGTTCACAGAACTGGCATCGGGTGTGCCACTGGGGGGGGATTTAGATTATATTGATGATGGAACATTAACATTGGCATTTGGGGACAGAAAAACATTATGAGTTTTAATGCAATTGAATCTTTGCCGCCTGTATCTGAAATGATGCGTGATTGTGGTTTAGAGCCTAAAAAACAATTCGGGCAAAATTTCTTGTTTGACTTGAACTTAACTGGGCGCATTGCGCGCAGTGTACCGAATATAGAATCTGTACCTGTGATAGAGGTTGGACCCGGTCCCGCCGGATTAACACGTGCATTGTTGATGGCGGGTGCGCCGCGTGTTATCGCGATTGAAAAAGATAAAACAACTGCGCCCATATTGTCGCGTGTGGCAGATGCATCAGACGGACGGTTGGAAATTATTTATGGTGATGCGTTGAAAGTTGACACAGAAAAATTAAACATGGAAAAATATGCAATTTGTGCGAATTTGCCATATAATGTCGGAACAGAATTATTAATTGGTTGGTTGCATAAAATTGCAAATGGTGCACCAATTCAATCACTGACATTAATGTTTCAACGCGAAGTTGCCCTGCGAATTGTTGCAAAAACTGGGGATGCGCAGTATGGGCGATTATCTGTGTTGTCATCATTGATAACAGATGCCAAGATTTTGTTTGATGTTCCAAACACTGCATTTGTACCGCGTCCTAAGGTGCAAAGTGCGGTTGTTCAATTAATTCCAAATGCAAAAAAAATTCATATGCTGGGGAATTTGTTGCCAACGGTTGAAAAAATAACTGCAAAATTATTTGGTACGCGACGCAAAATGATACGCGGAATTATGCCTGAATTTGATTGGGAATCTGTGGGATTGGCGGGTACAGAACGCGCAGAAAATTTATCGCCAGACATATTTGTGAATATCGCGAAAAAAGTCTTGCTGTAAAAAAATTCTTTTTGATATACTCTAATTATAATCACGGAAGTGGGAGAGAGAAAAATGTCCGTATCTGTTTTGATTTTTTTTGCTGTGTTATTGGTTTTGATATGCGGTTTGCGATATGCAAAAATTAGTGCATTGGTTGCATTATTATTCGCGGGTATTTTATCAGGACCATATGTTCTGAATTTATTTGAGTTAAATCAGACTTGGGATTTCTTGGGTAATCTGGGCATTTTGTTTTTGTGGTTTAATATTGGTCTGGAAATAAATATCAGACGTTTACTGGATATGCGTCGTACAATTTTTGGATTTGGTGCTGCCCAGGTTATGATGGTTGCGGTTATGTTGTTTCCAATGTTGGTTATGGGAACGACTTGGTCTGTTATGGGATGTGTTATGGTGTCGTTGTTGCTGGCAATGTCCAGTACATCCGCAGACTTGCAATTATTATCAGACAGAAATCAATTAAACAGCAGTGTTGGGCATCAAACATTTTCTATTTTATTGTTCCAAGATTTATTATCAATTCCGTTGTTGGCGATGTTGCCAGTATTCGCAGGAAAAACATTTAATTTTGGTGCAATGGCAATTGATGTTTTGGTTACATCTGCATTGCTGGTGTTGGGTGTTGTTATTGTTGGACGTTTCTTGTTAAACCCATTGTTACGTGCCGTTTCTAAATTAAAATCCAAAGAAGCATTTTTGTTGGCAATTATGTTAAATATTGTGTTGTGGGCGGTATTTTTGGATTGGCTGGGGTTGCCGTCGGGGCTGGGGGCGTTCTTGGCAGGTATGATGATGAGTGAAACAGTTTATCGTTATCAAGTAACCGCAGATATCAGCCCATATTCAATGTTGTTCTTGTCTTTGTTCTTTATTTCATTGGGAATGGGATTAAACTTGCCAGTATTGATAGATAATTGGAATCTGGTCTTGCTGGGGCTGGTGTGTTTAATTGTAGTAAAGTTTGTTGCGCTATTTATGGTTGCACGCGTTCGTCATGTCGCAATCCCAGATGCCAGTTTTATTGCATTAATACTGGCCCAGGGTGGTGAATTTGGTCTGTTGATGTTACAGATGCTGAAAAGCAGCGGAATTGATGTTATCCCAATCCAAGACAGTGAAATTTTAACGGCGATAATAGTTATGTCTATTATGATAACACCTGTTGCAATAACTGTTTATGATTGGTTGCGTAAAAAAGGTTATATTTGTAAGTCAGATGCATTAATAAAAGAAAAATTAACATCAACAACAAATGCGCCCAGTGTTATTATTTGCGGCTTTGGGCGTGTTGGACAAATAATTGCACAGTTATTAAAAGAAAACAATATTTCGTATGTTGCCATGGATATGAATGTGGGCGCAATTATGCAGGGGCGTGAAAATGGTTTTAATGTTGTGTATGGAAATTCAACTAATCCAGTGGTGTTGCGCGAATGTGGCTTAACACCACGTCGTACGCGTGCTGTTGTGTTGGCGTTGGATAATGCAGCAACTGCGCGTGATGCGATGCGCGCAATCAAGGTGGTCGCACCCCGTGTTAAAATATTTGCACGCGCACGTAATTTAGAAGCATCAAAGTTATTGTTGCGCGATGGTGCCACAGCGGCATTCCCAGAAACCATAGAATCAACATTGTTTTTGGGTTATGGTGTGTTAAGCCACTTGGGTATATCAGAAAATCGTATTGATGAAATGTTGACATCATTACGACAAGATAATTATTCCGCATTAAATGGTGCTGTTAAGCAGTCATGATGTCTTGTCCCTGCGCATGCAGGGATTTTTATTTGCTTTTAATTTCTGTTGTTGCTATATTGATCGGTACAGGAAATAGAAATGAAAAAAATATTAAAATATTTATCAATAATATTGGCATTTGTATTAATTGACCAGTTGACCAAGGGCACATTATTATATCTTATCACGGGTACCGTACCATTATTTGGTGATGCGTGGACCGTGGTGCCATTCCCATATTTAATGGCGCAAGTATTCAGTTTCTTTAATATCGTCTTTACTTGGAATCCGGGGGCCTCTTTTTCTATGTTGCGCGCATTGGGCGAAGGGGCACCAATCATTATGATTCTGATAACAGGTGCAATTATTGCAGGTGTGCTGTATTATCTGTTCAGACGCGCCGATAAATATGAACGATTCCCGTTGATGATGATTGCAGGTGGCGCAATTGGTAATTTGATTGACAGGGTGCGTTTTGGTGCGGTTGTTGATTTCTTGGACTTTCATATTGGCACATGGCACTATCCGGCATTTAATGTTGCGGATATGTGCATTGTAATCGGTGTTTGTTTATATCTGGTGAATTGGTTTTTGATGCGCCACGCACAAAAAAATAAAACAAAGGAAGTAAAATAATTATGGTTAAATATATTGATAATAATTCTGGGTTTTCGCAATGGAACGCACAACAAAATACGGGGCGTAAAAGTTTTTCAATAACCAGATGGTTGTGGTGGACGATTGTATTTATTGCGGCATGGTGGTTGGTTGGGATTATCGTGGGGCCAAAAAACACAACAGTTACACCTGTTGGCGAAGAAATTTCTGTGGATGTTTCAGATGTTCCTGTAACCGAAATTGTATCTGATAAAATTGCTGCAAACATTCAAGGGTTGCGTATATCAAATATTCGCCTGGCAGATTTTAATGTATCGCCACGTGATTCAGAACCTGTTGCGTTGTTAAATGGTGATACAGAATTTGTAGAGGTTGGATTTGTATCAAATGGTGCGGTTGCACCATCTGCAACAACTGTATGGCGCACAGATGGTGATACAAACATATGGCGCAGTAATACTGGGCTTGAATTTCGCCGCACAATCAGTGCCGAAAATTATATCATAACAATATCAGATGAAATTATAAATCGTTCTGCATCTGATGCGGTTTTTGCGCCGTATGCGCGTATTATGCATGGCAAACCAGATGTGTCATCCACTGGTGTCGCCACGGGTGCGATATCGTATGCAAATTCTGGAATAGAAACAAATGCGTGGCGTAAACTGGATAAAAAATCATATGCGTACACCACCACCAGTGGTTTTACAGGTTTTGCAGATCAATATTGGGAAACAATTGTTGCAATTGATAGCCCCGACCAGACAATACGCACCAGAAAGCAGGGCGATATTTACACCGTGGATGTTGGCGCGTCTGTTGTTTCTGTGCCGGCGGGAAAAAATGCGATAATAAAAACACATTTGTTTGCGGGGCCCCGTGATCAAAATATCTTGAACGATGCGGCACATATTATTCCAGGCGTAAATCGTACGATTGATTATGGGTGGTTTTGGTTCTTGGCGCAACCAATGTTGTGGTTACTGAATGTATTAAATACATTGGTTATGAATTATGGATTGGCAATTATATTAATGACGATAGTTTTACGTTTATTAATATGGCCGTTGACGCGTAAATCGTATGCATCAATGATTGCGATGCAACGTATGCAACCCGAAATGCAGCGTATCCAGAAATTATACGCAAATGATAAAATGCGCTTGCAAATGGAAATGATGAAACTGTACCGCACGCACAAGACTTCGCCGATGTCGGGATGTTTGCCAATGTTATTACAGATTCCGATATTCTTTGCGTTGTACAAGGCATTATTGATATCTGTACCAATGCGCAATGCTGGGTTTTTATGGATTGCTGATTTATCTGTTATGGATCCATATTTTATTCTGCCGATATTGATGGGCGCAACAATGTGGTGGCAACAACGACTGCAAAGTGCGACACGTGATATGGCAACCAATGAAATGGCGGCGGCAACGAATCGTGTAATGCGTTGGATGCCAATTGTGTTTACATTAATGTTTGCGTGGATGCCGGCTGGTTTGGGATTATATTGGACAATATCAAATGTGTTTGGAATTGCACAAATGTGGATTATGAAAAATAAAAAATAAAAATCGGCAAACGCCGATTTTTATTTTTTTATCAGACGTTTATACAATGCATCTGGTGTTTGTATAAATGGTGCACGAACACCAATTGTGCGCTTGGTTAAATCTACGCAGGTCCATGCGGATTGAACATCACAGCATTTGTGTTTAACATTTAATTGTAATATAACCCAACCATTTTGTTTTAGTAAATTTAATCCTGTTTTTGTAATTGGTATTTTCACGATATGACCACGCCGAACGAATTGATATAGCAACATTTTATTATTTCTATCACATATAATCGGCGCGACATGGCGAAAGTGCCAACAAAATATTCGTGGCAGTATTTTTGATGTTTTAACAGAAAAAGCAACAAGTATCATTTTGATTTATGATTGCTGATTTCTGATTTGGAAAATGAATCAATCATAATTCCTAAATCAGAAATCATAAATTTTATTATTCTATCCACCCACGTTGTTTGGCGGCGCAACCGATTGTTTCCATGGCACTGGCCCACAATGCAGCGGCGCGATTTTCGCGCCATATATATTGATGTGGTGCGCGTTTTTTGTCGCCAAATGTTTTCATCACATTTAATTGTTCGTCTGATAATCGTCCCGACAAATATAATTTTGTAATCATTATTTCAATATCCAATGGAACGCATACACGATTTGTGGAATTTATTTGTGTGCGAATAATGCTGTTTTGTACAGATTTATTATATAAAAACCAAAACCATAATTGTTCTGCACTGTGGAATTTAGCAAGTTTAGGTTCGTTTTTTGTTTGCAACATGTTCCTCTCCTTTTGTTATGTGTTGCGTCGTTTTGATTTATAAAATAAGAAACTTTTCCTGTTAAATTATTCTATTGACAGTTGAAGTATGAATCGGTTTTCTGATTCGTTTCAAGAATTATGATATGCGTTTGCGAATCGTATTATTCATAACAAAACACGCGATTGTGTTAATCGCGTGTTTTTAATGCTATGTGCACAATTGCTATTGTGTTATTGGTGGGAAACAATCGCCACCCGTTTCTGGACAGCAATTAAATCCCATATCCCCCATATCTGTGTATATTTCACCCGTACAACACCCATTCGCATCTGGGTTAGTCCCATCTAAACAACTGATGGTTGGGGCAGGTGCCGCCGCAGGCGCGGCTTCTTTCTTGAACGGGTTTTTAATTTCCCCTTCGGATGTGTATTTCAGTCCCAGAACTTGTTCGTTATATGTTTGTGTGCCTGCGGCGCTCTTGCTGGCGATACTATTTTTATTGTTTACATCTTGTTGGTTTTGATACAATGCCGCTTGTTTCGCATTGTTTTTTGCCTGGTACTGTTGTGATTGGCAATAGAACAAGACCGTACGATAATCATAGCCATCTGCTGCAACCTTTGATGCTTCTACGGTTACATTTCCATTGCTATCATAGTTGCAGTAATCGCTTATCATAAATGAACGAACCTGACCTTCCCATGAACCATCATCATAGTCTGGTTTTGCGCTATGTTTCCATTTTGCGCGTGTATTATTAGGCTTGCCATAATATTGAATTGCACATTTTTTGCTGGCATCATCACCACATGTAATAATTAAATCTTTTGGTGAATATACCGTTATGCGTGTTCCCGCCGCAATTGTAAAAGGCGGCACAGTATTATCCATTGCATCAACCAATAATTTTTGTGCAACCTGGTTCCATGCGTTTACAATCTGATTTTTTGCCAGTTCTGATGAACGTACAGTGCCCGATTGCGTAACAGTATTATTATCTAAATCAATTTTATTTACAAATGTATCTGCGATTGGTGCAATCATATTAACCGCCGCCGGCACAATAGCAGTTAACATCGGCATAACAATTTGTTCAATATAATCTGTACTGCCGTGACCAGGAACACCAACACGACCTTGGGCATCGCCAGAAAATGGGTCTTCGTCGTTGCCAGCAAAATTAAATTCAACACCACTGGGTAATATAAATTGATACCAGTTTATATTCATACGACCGATAGCCTTGTATGGACCCGGCAAATCACCCGTCAGATATCCCAGTAACAATGTCCCAGCCGGTATAACAACCGTGCGTCCATTATCAGAATAAACGTTTCGGTCCACTGTTGCACGTACAGGCAGACGATTTTCCCCCTTTATCGTGGCAGAATCTGCACGAACATCAGAAACGATTGTTGCGGGAATTGGTTTATACTGACGCAACACAAATGTTCTGTCATATGGGTTTGTTGATATAACAGATTCACCTGTGGAACCGTATTCAATAAAATCATCACTTTTTTGTTTTAATGATACGCGACCACCACCGTTTACAGTTGTGCCGATTTCATCGGTCAGTCCTAATTCTTCATCGGTTAATTGTTTTGCACGTCCCGCAATGCCACGCTTGGTTGGGTTTGATAATTGCGGAATGCTGGCACCACTGGCAATATATCCGATATGTTCCGCATCTGTGCCAATGCGACGACCAGGGTTATTAATATCTGTTATTATACCGTTATCTGGGTTATACATACCGGTTGCATTTGTGCAATCACGGTCAGAAAACGGGTGAAAGTAATATGCGCCACGATATGGTTTTATCCACCCAATTTGTGTACCATAACTGTTATAACCAGGGAACGCAAATTCTGAACAAGATTGTTTTGTGTCTTTGATATTTGGTATTTCTGGTATCGGTGCAGGTGCCGCGTCTGCAAATGGATCAGATGGCGCAATATCATGCACTGCGCGTTTTACGGGTTCTGCAAATGGTTCATCATATTCTGGCGAATTATAATCAGATGATGGCGTTTCAATAATCGTTGGCTGTGGTTCTGGACGCGGTTCCACCGCCCCCAGAATAATAGTTATCGTGCGTGAACGTGCCATATCTTCTATTTCTTTATCACCCCACCAACGAATATTCATTTGTACCGCTGTTGCGGACATTACAGCATTTGGTGTATAAGACAGTGCAACACGACATGGTATTGCGGAATCAATTTTACCAATTTCATTACAAGTTTGATTGACATTAAACCCTGCAACCACGCGCGATACATCAACACGAACATTTGTGCTGGCGGTGGCAAAAATTTTTACAACAGCATCTTTGGTTTCGCCAATAACAGTTTCGCCCCAGTTTACTTCGGCGGTTTGCATAATGTCGCCGATATCCCCCGCAGATTCCAGGTTTAATTCAATAGGTGTATCATCCACAGGCACCACAGGTGTCTTATCGCGGAAACGACCACTGATTAACATAGTTAACAAAATAACAACAATCAATATCGCAGCAATCAACAACAGCCACCGCACCGCGTGCGATGGTTTGTTGTCACCACTGTATATATTGGTAATGTTTGTATCAGTCATCTGGGTTCATAATCCTTGGTAATATTATTGTATTCTGACAACGTGGCAACTATTTTCACTGAACTTTAATAACTGGTCGCACAGACGTTGCGCTGTATCAATATCTGCCATGGGACCAATACGCAGACGGTACAGACGCGCGGTTGATGCACGTGCACCCAAATCACCCACGCCATGTTCATCAACCGCAAAGAAAACCATATCTTTGTACGGTGTTAATAAACCCTTGCCATCGTCGCCACTAAATTTTGCCAACAGACCCGTCCAGTAATCATCCAACGCCTTGACGGATGAATCAGATTTTAATTCCACAGCCACACCTGTTTGATTGCTGGTAATCAGCGGGATATTTGTGTTTGGTAGATAAGACCCCGCAGTTACGCGTTCTGTTGGAATCATATTTGCACCTGCGTTACCGCCACCAGTATATGTTGGTGTTGGGTTGGTATAATAATATGCGCCACCCATATTTGCAGGAACCACAGTCCCCGGAATCGTACCAGGCATTGTCATATAACCAGAATTTACAGCGCCACCAACACCAGATGCCGGCAATACATACGCCGCATTATTCAGTGATTGTGATGACATCATTGATTGTGCAACATTTGCCTCGGCCAGGGCCATAACAGATGCAGTATCTGCAATCAAGAATGGTTTTTCGCGTTTCTTGATACAAACAATTCTTTGACCACTGCGCAGGACTAAATCACCGACTGCCTCTACTATCAACAAGCGACCATCTTCGCCGTCTGTACGGAATCCAACAGGCGATTCGCCCCCTTCAACCAATAACGATACAACCGGGCGTTGGGTCATGGCAATAACCTTGTCGCCAAAGTCAATGTATGTAAATATGCGATCGCGCCATACGCGTTCTGGGGCAATAACATAGTCGTCTGGGTTTGGAACAAAAATATCCAAGTCAAAGCGGAATTCAGATGGGTCAATTTTCATTGATTTTATCCAACCATAATCTTCGCCGTCAACCCCCAGTGTGCCCGATGTTTTTGGTGCTTTCTTGAATATAGAACCCATTGTGCCAGTGCCCGTTGTTGCGGTTGCAGTTCCCGGCATTGCGGCAATTGTGCCACCACCGTCCAGAACGACATCAACCTGGGAATAAGTAATTTCAGATGCATTTGATGGTTCACTGCGCAAATAGAAAGTATATTTATTGCCAGATTTCCCCATAACAATCAGGTTTGTATCTGACCCCTGGTTATCTGGTTCTGGGGTAACGAACAAAGTACGATCACCTTGGGTTGAATCAATATTGAATAACCCAGTATTACCAATAACCGCATCTTCTATTTGTTCGCCGTTTGGCAAGGTTATCATTGTAACCATACCATTGCGCAATTTTACGGGTAAAACACTGCCCGGTGCCCATGATAATTGGGCGTATCCAGGCTTTATACTGCCACTGGTCATATTGGCGTTTGGGTTTTGCCATGCATCCTGGACGCCATAAACAGTAGCGTTTGCGTTGCCCGCAAAAACGCACAGTGCGCACAATACAGAAACATTTAATAAAATTGCATTTCTAAAAGTCATGAACTTTTCCTTTCTTTCTTTTTTTATTTTCCGCCACCAAATCCGTTTAATGGGTCGCCATTACCACTTTGTACAGAATATTCTGCCACGCGTACGCCCAACGGATTATTCATTCTGTCGGCCCATTTCATTTTACGATCTGAATCAAATTCCAACCTGATTGTAATGGTATAATCTTTGCGTGCACTCTGTCCATTATTATTTGTACAAAAATAACTAAAACGGACAGAATATGTGTCTTTACCGCTATACGGGCTGACTGCGCCTTGGGGAAATTCTACAGGACACCGAAACTCAAATTCAGGCAAATCGTTCATCATCGCAGTCCACATTGTGGTATTTGTAAAATCTGCAAATACAGAATCGGTTGACCAGTTACGGACAGTGCCATATTCAGAATTATCCCATTTCCTGCGCATCAGTTGCGCATCAGTCAGAATTTCGTTCCGCGCCTTGATGTATTCCATTATAAAGTAACGTTTATATGTTTCTATGTTAACATCATCTGGCGACAATTCTTGCAAAACAGTTTCTACATCGTTACGTGGTTGTGTGCTTAAAATAAACACTTGGGGACGTTTTAATGGGTATAAATTTGCGATTGTTACAATCAGTGCCCCCAAAATAACCAACGATGCCGCAAACACAAATGTCAGCAGTCTGGATAGCAAAATTGGCGGTTCTATGCGGTTTGGCACGTAATTTCCTCTCCTGTTATTGTTTGATTGTAGAAAAAAAATTACAGTATGTGCAAGGGAAAAATTACCAGATATGCAGTTTATATCGCGAATAATTATCAATATCTTTTTCCTTGCAGAAAAAATATGAAACTATTATAATATTTTCACTTGATTTTTAATTCGGGTGTGCTATTGTATCACGGACTATTGGGTGCAAAGGGCAGCATAGGTAATAGGGGCATAGTTCAACGGTAGAATATCGGTCTCCAAAACCGCGGATAAGGGTTCGATTCCTTTTGCCCCTGCCAATTTTGGTCCGAAAATGGTGGAAAACAGATGAAAAAAATGCTGGATTATATAAAATCAGTTCGCAGTGAATGGTTCAAGATTGTATGGCCATCGCGCGATAGTGTTGTTCGTGCAACGATTATGATTCTGGTGTTTTCTGGTTTGGCTGCGCTGTTCTTTTTTGTTGTGGACAGTGTGTTAAACGCGATTGTGGGCTGGATTTTCTAACTAAAAAACGTCAAAAGGGATGGATACAGATGGAAGACAAAATGCAATGGTTTGTTGTTAATGTGCACACAAGTTGCGAGGATAAGGTTGCACGCAGTTTGCGTGAACAGATTGATAAACGCCGTCTGAACGCTTATTTTGGCGAAATATTGGTGCCAACACGCGAAGTTACAGAAATCAAAGGTGGCAAACGCGTTAAAACCGAAAAAAAGTTTTTCCCAGGTTATATTGTTGTTCAGATGGTTATGAATAACGAAACCTTTTCGTTGGTGAAATTATTGCCCCAGGTTGTTATGTTCTTGGGCGCGCGCAATAAACCAATTCCTGTTACAGAAGAAGAAGCACGTCGTCTGATGCGTCAGGTTGAAGAAGGTGCGGTCGCTGTTGATGAAGTTCAATATGATGTCGGTCAAGAAGTGCATGTTATTGATGGGCCGTTTGCGGGCTTTAATGGTATCGCCAGCGAGGTTGATAACCTGAAACAAAAAATGACCGTAACAATTTTGGTATTTGGTCGTGAAACCAGTGTTACATTGGACTTCACCCAGGTAGAGAAAGTTTAGCCGCCCGCAGAAGTGTTTCTTTTGTGTGCGGTATTTTTTGTGGCAGATGCGCCAACATCGGACCACAAAACCCAAGTGAACGATGCAAATGCATCATAAAAATGGAGTAAAAAATGGCAAAAAAAGAATTAAAAGGGATTGTAAAGTTAGTCGTCCCTGCAAAACAGGCAAATCCTGCGCCACCAATTGGGCCGGCGTTGGGTGCGGCGGGTGTTAATATCGCCGAATTCTGCAAACAATTTAATGATAAAACAGCGGATAAAGAACCAGGTATGCCGATTCCGTGCATAATTACTGTTTATACAGACCGTTCTTTTGAGTTTATTATGAAATTGCCACCAGTTTCATACTATATTAAAAAAGCATTGAAACTGAAAATCGGTTCTCATAAACCAGGACGCGATTTCGTGGGTACAATTTCCAAGGCTCAAATCAAAGAAATTGCAGAAAATAAAATGCCGGACTTGAATTGCTCTACCATTGAATCTGCGATGAATATCGTTGCGGGTCAATGCCGTTCAATGGGCGTAAAGGTGGAGGAATAAAGACATGAAAGTTACAAAAAGACAACAGGGATGGACTGCGCTGAATCGTGATAATGTGTACACGATTGCAGATGCCATAGAAGCATTGCGTCCATATTGTTCTAAAAAGTTTGACGAAAGTTTGGAAATCGCGATTCGTTTGGGTGTTGATGTAACCAAGGCGGATCAAAATATTCGTGGAATGCTGTCTTTGCCACATGGCACAGGCAAAAAAGTTCGCGTTGCGGTTTTCACAGTTAATTCTGCAGACGAAGCCAAAAAGGCGGGTGCAGACATTGTTGGTGGCGAAGATTTGATTGAAAAAGTTGCAGGTGGCGAAATCAATTTTGATCGCGTTATCGCAACCCCAGATATGATGCCAAAAATGTCCAAAATCGCACGTGTATTGGGCCCAAAGGGTCTGATGCCGAATCCGAAATTGGGCACTGTTACAAACAATGTTGCAGAAGCAGTAAAAACGGCAAAAGCAGGGCAGATTGAATATCGTGCGGAAAAGAACGGTATTATTCATGCGGCTTTGGGTAAAATGTCGTTCAAGACTGAACAATTGGTTGAAAATGCAAATGCATTGGTTGAACAGTTAAAGAAAATTAAACCTGCGTCTGTTAAGGGTCAATATATATTGGGTGCATCCGTTGCAACAACCCAGGGTCCAGGTGTCAAGGTTGAAGTAAAATAATTTATGATTTCTGATTTATAAATCATATTTCAGAAATCATAATAAAACTATTTCTGTCCAAGACTGATGGTGCGGAAACGCTTAATTTCCATCATAGACAAAGAAAAAATTCTTTGGGGCAGGAAGTAAGAGGCCCCATTTTGGCGGAAACGTCAAATGGAAAGTTAAACAAACAGTAGTAAGGGTATGATTAGATGAAACGCGAAGAAAAATCTGATTTGATTTCGTCGTTGCAATCATCACTGAAAGACGCAAACGGTGTTTTCGTTGTTGAAAATCATGGTTTGACAGTAAAAGAAATGGAAAGCCTGCGCAATGCATTGCGTGGTTCTGTATCTTTGTTCAAGGTTGTCAAAAACCGTTTGATGAAGTTGGCGTTGCAAGACACCGACTTTGCCCCTGTATCTGATATGATGAAACGTCCAACCGCGGTCGCAATTGCGACAGATGGTTTGGCTGTTACCAAGGTTTTGGCCAAATTCGCCGAAGAACATCCGAATTTGACAATCGTTGGTGGAAAAATGGATGCAGATGTTCTGGATGTGAACGGGATTGTACAATTATCCAAACTGCCGTCACTGTTGGAAATTCGTGGTACTATTGCGCGTATCTTGGTTGAACCAGCATCACGCATCGCACGTGTTTCAGCAGAATACGGAAAAAAGAATTAAAAACCTAATAATAAATAGGAGCAAAAAATGGCAGATATTCAGAAATTAGTTGAAGAATTGTCAAAATTAACTGTTTTGGAAGCTGTTGAACTGTCCAAAGCATTGGAAGAAACATGGGGTGTCAGTGCCGCCGCTGCTGTTGCAGTTGCAGCTGGCCCAGCCGCAGCCGCAGCCGAAGAAAAGTCCGAATTTGACGTTGTCTTGTCAGATGTTGGCGCAAACAAATTGGCTGTTATCAAGGCTGTGAAAGAAATCACAGGTTTGGGTCTGGGTGAAGCCAAGGCATTGGTTGAATCTGCACCAAAAACAGTAAAAGAAGTCGTTGCCAAAGACGAAGCAGAAAAAATGAAAGCATCGTTAGAAGCAGCAGGTGCAAAAGTTGAATTGAAATAATTCATCAAATATAAACGCGCGCCACATGCGTTAATTTGTGGTAAATGTCCACAGCCCACCCGGTATAAAATGCGGGTGGGCACAGTGGCGAAATAAAAGACAATATATTCGTTTGCAAAACGCACAAGAAAAAAAGGATCAAGACCCATGGCAGTTATCCAGAAAATTAGAAAATCTTTTGGTAAAAGTTTTTTGCAAACCCCGCTTCCCGATCTGGTTGAAATTCAATACGATTCATACAAAGATTTTTTGCAGGCAGATGTTGCACCGCAAAACCGCAAGAATATCGGTCTGCAAAACGTGTTCAATTCTATGTTCCCAATCAAGGATTACGCAGGTATTGCTGATTTGGAATTCGTGGAATACACGTTGGACAAGCCGGTTTATAATGTTAAAGAATGCATGTTGCGTAATTTAACATATTCCAGCAAACTGAAATTGAAACTACGATTGATTTTGTGGGATGTTGCCGAAGACGGCAAAAAAACTTTGCGCGATATCAAAGAACAAGAAATATTTATGGGCGAAGTGCCATTGATGACAGAACGCGGCAGTTTTATTGCCGCCGGGGTTGAACGTGTTATCGTATCACAAATGCACCGTACCCAGGGTGTTGTGTTCGCTACAACCAAAGAAGCCAAGGTTGCAGGAAACCCAACAACATATACTGCGCGCATTATTCCGGAACATGGTTCTTGGATTGATTTTGAGGAATCCAAAGGCGTGATTTATGCGCGTATTGATAGACGTCGTAAAATCCCAGCCACGGTATTGTTGCGCTGTTTGCCAGCCGCCGAAGATGAAAAGAAATGGGCGGCAAATCCACGCAATGCAACAATTCGTGGAATGTCAGATACAGAAATGTTATCTGCGTTTTATAAACGGTTACCGTTGTCATTTGATGGTAAATTCTGGACAGGTGATGTCGCAAATTTAGAAGGTTTGGAAAAATTCCGTCTGGCGTATGACGTCATAAATCCAAAAGATAAAAAAGTTTTGGCAGCCAAAGGCGACAGATTGAACGCCAAACGTTTATCCAAGATAGCCAGTGCATCTAAAAAATATTCTGTTGAACCGGAATCTTTGGTTGGTGAATACTTGTTTGATCCAATAATGTCTGGTGAAGAAGTTGTATTCCAATCTGGCACTGAATTAACCGAAGAAGTGTTAAGCGATTTGGATAAAATGGGTGTCAAAGAAATATCGTTGATTGCGATTGATAACAACAGTGTTTCTGCACATATGCGCAACACTTTGATGGCGGATAAAACTGCAAATCGTGAAGAAGCGTTGATTGAAATCTATAACATTATTCGTCCAGGCGAACGCCCAACACTGGAAGCCGCGATAAACCTGTTTATGCGTCAAGGGTTTGAGCCGGCTTACTATGACTTGTCTGCGGTTGGTCGTTTCAAGATGAATAAACGTCTGAAAATAGATTCTGGAAAACGTCCCGAAGATGAACGTTTGTTGACCAAATCTGATTTCTTGGCGGTATTAAAAACACTGACCAATATTATTGACCATCATGACACAATTGATGATATTGATAATCTGTCAAATCGTCGTGTTCGTACTGTTGGTGAATTGTTGGAACAAAATTTCCGCACAGGTATGGTTCGTATTGAACGTTTGGTGCGTGAATCATTATCCAGTCCAAATATTGCAAATATGCAACCCCAAGATGTTATCAATGTCAAACCGTTAATGAGTTTGGTTGCAGAATTCTTGGGTACATCACAATTGTCGCAATTTATGGATGCGTATAATCCATTGGCAGAATTGGAACATAAACGTTTGGTATCTGCATTGGGGCCGGGCGGGTTGAACCGTGAACGTGCTGGTATTGATGTGCGCGACGTTCATCCGACACACTATGGTCGTTTGTGCCCAATTCACACCCCCGAAGGTGCAAATATTGGTTTGATTAACCACTTGTCAATTTATGCGCGTGTGAATCCGTACGGATTTATTGAAACGCCATATTATGTTGTAGAAAAAGGTAAAATCACCGACAAAATGGTTTATCTGACGGCTGATGAAGAACTGGGACACAAAATTGCCCAGGGTAATACACCAACAGATGCCAAGGGTAATTTAGCCGAAGATATGGTTACTGCGCGTGTTGATGGTGAATTTACAATGGTGCCGGCATCTGATGTTGACTTGATTGACGTTGAACCGCGCCAGGTGGTATCTATTGCAACGGGCTTAATCCCATTCGTTGAAAACGACGACGCAAACCGTGCGTTGATGGGATCTAATATGCAACGCCAGGGTGTTCCATTAATGCGTGTCCAGGCACCATTGGTTGGTACCGGCATTGAACGCGAGGTTGCACGTGATTCCCGTACAGGTAAGGTTGCAAAACACAGTGGTGTCGTTGAATCTGTGGATGCAAACCGCATTGTGGTTAAGTGTATGAACAGCCGCAATGTTGTAACAGGTGTTGATATTTATAACCTGGAAAAGTTTGAGCGCAGCAACAGTGAAACAATCATTCACCAAAAACCATTGGTCAAGGTTGGCGACAGAATTTCTGCGGGTGATATCATCGCAGACGGTGCGTCAATGAACTATGGTGAATTGGCGTTGGGTCGCAATGTTTTGGTTGCGTTTGTGCCGTGGCGCGGATACAACTATGAAGACGCGATTGTGATTTCTGAACGTATTTCACGTGATGATGCGTTTACATCTATCAAAATCGTTGAAAAAGAAATCAAGGTTCGTGATACACAGTTGGGCCCAGAAAGTCTGACACGTGATATTCCAAATGTTGGTGAAGAAGCACTGAAAAATCTGGACGAATCTGGTATAATCTATGTTGGTGCGCGTGTGAAACAGGGTGATATTTTGGTTGGTCGTGTATCGCCAAAATCTGAAACACTGTTAACACCCGAAGAAGCGTTGTTACGCAATATTTTTGGTGAAAAGGCACTGAATGTAAAAGATTCTTCATTAAAGGTTGGACCAAACGAAGAAGGTACAGTTATCGGCGTTAATGTTTTGACACGTCATGGTGTTAAAAAAGACGAACGTACCCAGATGATTGAATTGGAAAAAATTGCCAAGATTAACAAAGACCGCGATGAAGAAATCGCAATCATTGAAAAGGGCTTTGCGGACCAGGTATTCCAATTGGCAGAAAATACAATCATTGATTCTGGCACAGGCAGTCTGAAACCATTTATTGGTAAAAAACTGACCGCGGAAGTATTTGATGGTATTCGTCCTGCGGATGTCAAAAAACTGGTTGTAAAATCCAAAGAAGTTCAGGCAAAAATTGATGAACTGCGCGAACAACATGTCTTGAAATTAAAGACATTAAATGAAAACGCAGATGCAGAAATCGCCAAGGCAACAGAAAGCAATTCATTGAATGCGGGTGTATTGAAAGAAGTCAAGGTTTACATTGCACACAAAATGAAATTGCAGCCAGGCGATAAAATGGCAGGTCGCCACGGAAACAAGGGTATTGTATCCAAGGTTGTGCCGATAGAAGATATGCCATATATGGAAGACGGAACACCTGTTGACATCGTTCTGAATCCATTGGGTGTACCATCGCGTATGAATATCGGCCAGATTCTGGAAACCCACCTGGGGATGGCGGCGCGCACATTGGGTAAACAAATCGGCGATGTCTTGGACGAAGTTAAGGCAAAACGTGCTGTAACTGATGATTTGCGCAATATTATGGGCAAGATTTATGGCAAAGATGTGTCTGAAAAGTTGTCCAAAATGACAGATACAGATGTTCGTGCCCAGGCCAGCCTGTTGCGTGATGGTGTACCAATGGCAACACCGACATTCAATGGGGCCAGCCCAGAAGATATTCGTTCAATGTTGAAATTGGCAAATTTGCCAGAAACAGGTCAATTTACATTGTATGACGGTATGACGGGTGAAAAATTTGCACGTCCGGTAACCGTTGGTGTTATGTATATGCTGAAACTGCATCACTTTGTTGATGAAAAGATTCACGCGCGTTCTATTGGCAACTATTCGTTGGTAACACAACAGCCATTGTCCGGTAAGGCACATATGGGTGGCCAGCGACTGGGTGAAATGGAGGTGTGGGCACTGGAAGCACATGGTGCAGCACACTTGTTACGCGAAATGTTGACGGTAAAATCGGACGATATAGTTGGACGTAACAAGATGTATGAATCTATCATTTCCGGCAGTAACGATATCCAAACAGGCACGCCAGAGGCATTTAATGTACTGGTGCGCGAATTGCGCGGATTGGGTCTGGCAATGACACCAAAGAAAATTGATTAGTTGTGGGTTTTTGGTTGTTAGTTGTGTGTGGTGTACCGGCAACTGACAACCATCAACCAGCAACCAACAACTAAACAACAGCGACGATAAGGAGCAAATAAATATGACAAATATGTTGCAGAAAATATTTGGACAAATTGAAACCAAGGAACAGTTTGATGCGTTGCGTATCACCATTGCATCACCCGAAGAAATTCTGTCTTGGTCACATGGAGAGGTTAAAAAGCCAGAAACAATCAATTATCATTCGTTGAAACCAGAATCCGAAGGTCTGTTTTGTCAACAGATTTTTGGACCTGTTAAAGATTATGAATGTGCGTGCGGTAAATATAAAAGAATTAAATTCCGCGGTGTTGTTTGTGAACGTTGTGGCGTAGAGGTTGGATCGTCCGCAGTTCGTCGTGAACGTATGGGACATATTAAACTGGCAATGCCTGTTGCACATACATGGTTCTTGCGCGAAGGTAAAATTGCGACACTGTTAAACAATTTGCCACAGAAAAAACTAGAACAGGTTATATCATACGATGCATACATTGTTATTGAACCAGGCTTAACAAACCTGAAACAATACGATGTTATCAGCGAAGATGAATATCAAAACGCCGTAGAAGAATTTGGCGCAGATGCATTTCATGTTGGTATCGGTGCCGAAGGTGTACGCAGTATTATAGCAAATTTAGATATGGGCGATGAAAGAACACGTTTGCGCGCAGAATTGTCAGAAACAAAATCCGAAGCCAAACGCAAATCAATTATTAAACAATTAAAATTGGTTGAATCTTTCTTGGATTCCAAGACAGATCCATCATGGATGTTGCCGGATATTATCCCGGTTATTCCACCAGATATGCGTCCATTGGTAACATTGGATGCAGGACATGTTGCGGCATCTGACCTGAACGATTTATATCGTCGTGTTATTATCCGTAATAATCGTCTGAAACGCTTTATGGAAATGCATGCGCCTGAAATTATCGTTCGTAATGAAAAACGTATGTTGCAAGAAGCAGTTGATTCATTATTTGATAACGGGCACAAGGCGCGTCCGATGGTTTCGCAAAACCGCAGACCATTGAAATCGTTGTCTGATTCACTGCGTGGTAAACAGGGACGTTTCCGTATGAATATGCTGGGTAAACGTGTTGATTATTCAGGGCGCAGTGTGATTGTGTCTGGTCCAACATTAAAATTACACCAGGTTGGTTTGCCAAAAACAATGGCATTGGAATTGTTCAAGCCGTTTGTTTATGCGCGATTGCTGGCGGGTGATTACGCGAATACATTAAAAACCGCGCGTAAAATGGTTGAAAATGGCGAAGAAATCGTATGGGAAATGCTGGAAAAAGTTATTCATGAACACCCAGTATTGCTGAACCGTGCGCCATCGTTGCACAGATTGTCGTTGTTGGCGTTTGAGCCGGTTTTAATAGAAGGCAAGGCAATTCGTCTGCACCCATTGGTCTGCAAAGGATTTAATGCTGACTTTGACGGCGACCAGATGTCTGTTCACGTTCCAATTTCATTAGAGGCACAATTAGAAGCGCGCACGTTAATGTTGTCTTCTAATAACATTTTGTCGCCTGCAAACGGTGAACCAATGATTGTTCCATCCCAAGACATGGTATTGGGTGTGTACTATATTTCATTGATTAACGGCGAACACACCGATAAATCACCACGTTTTGCAAATATGGATGAAGTGAAATTGGCATTGGAAAACAAGACAATTACACTGCACACGCCAATTATCGCACGTATCAACGGTAAAATTTACAAAACAACTGCGGGTCGTATGATTTTGGGCGAATTGTTACCAAAACGCGATGATATGCCATTTGACTTGGTAAACAAAGTTATGCCAGTAAAAGAAATCAAAGCATTGTTGGCAACAACATATGAACGTTGTGGCGATAAAGATACTATTTTGTTGGCGGACGCGTTGAAAAACACTGGTTTTGAACAGGCAGCCCGCAGTGGTATTTCCATCGGATTTAACGATATTGTTATTCCCGAAGAAAAAAACAAGATGATTGCAGATGCTGAAAAAGTAGTAGAAGAAATTGAAACACAATATCAAAACGGTTTATTGTCATCGGGTGAACGTTATAATAAGTTGGTTGACCTGTGGCAAAAAACAACCGATAAACTGGGTGATTTGGCATATGCCGCACTGGGCAAGACCGAAGGCGACAATTGGAATTCTGTACTGATGATGGCGTTGTCTGGTGCACGTGGTTCTAAACGTCAGATTCAACAGTTGGCAGGTATGCGTGGTATGATGCAGAAACCAGACGGTTCTATTATTGAAGTTCCAATTATATCAAACTTTAAGGAAGGTTTGACCATGTCGGAATACTTTACATCAACCCACGGTGCGCGTAAAGGTATGTCGGATACTGCGTTGAAAACTGCGGACGCAGGTTATTTGACCCGTCGTTTGGTTGAATTGGCACAAAATACAGTTATCACAGAACACGATTGTGGCACATCTGACTTTATTACTGCAAAACCAGTGTACCAAGGTTCAACACTGTCGGTGGCATTGGGGGATGTGGTATTGGGTCGTACTGCGGCGCATGATATAGTGCATCCGCTGACCAAAGAATTAATTGTACCTGCTGGTGAACTGATTACAAAATCTGCGGCGAAAAAGATTAATGAATCTGGTCTGCCATCTGTTGATGTTCGCAGTGTTCTGACATGCCACAGTGATGGTTTATGTGCAAAATGTTATGGTATGGATTTGTCGCGTAATGCGCTGGTTCATGTTGGCGAAGCCGTTGGTATTATCGCAGGACAATCTGTCGGTGAACCAGGTACCCAGTTGACGCTGCGTACTTTCCACATCGGTGGTGTTGCCGCTGGTGGTGCAGAAAGCCACTTTATAGAGGCACCAGTATCTGGGACCATCAAATTAACTGGTGTTAATACAATTAAAAACTCTGTTGGGCGTGTGGTTGTTCTGTCGCGTAATGGCGAATTATCAATCGTTGATAACAGTGGTGCTAAATTATTCAGTACATCATTGCCGTATGCATCTATGTTGATTGTAAACGACGGTGAAACGGTTGAAAAAGGTGCCAAGGTTGCAGAATGGGATCCGTATTCCAATACAATAATCGCGGAAAAAGATGGTATTGTTCAATTCAATGACTTGTTGGAAAATATTTCATACCAAGAAGAAGTTGATTCAATGACAGGTATTGTTTCGCGCAAGGTTATTAACTGGAAAGCAAACACTAAGAAAGCATTGAAACCTTCTGTTACATTGGTTAATGAAAAAGGTGAAATTATATCACTGGGTGGTAAAAAAATCGCCGAATATCTGTTGCCAATGTATGCGGTATTAAATGTTGCAAATGGCGCAACTGTTGCGGCAGGTGATGTTTTGGCACGAATCCCGGTACAAACAAAACGTACCAGCGATATTACGGGCGGTCTGCCAC
>CAMOFE010000013.1 GCA_946613195.1 uncultured Alphaproteobacteria bacterium | reverse complement strand
TATAAAATAATAAATGAAAAAGTTCAACATAAAACCAAAACACACCAATTGCCCAAATCGATTCCGACATGTTTTTGCACACCAAAACAGCATAATTACAATATAAGAATAAATCGCTAATAACAAAAATGCGCCGAAAAATCCAAATTCTTCACCCAACATAGTAAATATAAAATCAGTCTGTTTTTCAGGTAAAAAAGATTGTTGTGATTGGCTGCCACGCATATAGCCTTTGCCAATAATGCCACCTGATCCAAATGCGATTTTTGCCTGGTTAATTTGATATCCTGCCCCGCGCGCATCATAATCTGGGTTTACAAATGTTATGATTCTGTTTCTTTGATAATCATGCAGACCACCAAACCATACCACAGGTGCCGCCAATGCACATAAAATCGCACCAATAATAAACCATTTCTTATTTGCACCAACAATATAAAACATACCAACCGTAATCATCGCCAAAGACAACGCCGTACCCAAATCTGGTTGTGCCACAATTAAACCAAACGGAACTAATAACATTAATATTGGGGCGATATAGTTTTTTATTTGCATCAGTTCCACAGAATTCATCCATGCAAAGTGTCGCGCCAGTGCCAATACCAACGCAATTTTAATAATTTCAGATGGTTGAATATTCATAAACCCCAAGTTTAACCAACGTTGTGCACCCATTCCTGTATGTCCAACAAATGTAACCAATATAATTAAAAACAATGCAATCGCATAAAATATATATGCAGACTTTATCCATGTTTTAATATTGGACATTGATACAACAAAAAACACAACTGTACCAATCAGTATCTTTGTCAGTTGTGATAGTGCAAATGGTTGCCATGCGCCACCACCCGCCGAATACAGCACAACAATGGACAGTGTCAGCACAATTCCCATCGGTATAAATAACCCCCAAGAAAACATATTCATCTTTTCTGGGAACGTCATCATATTTGCATTAGAAACACGTGTCTGTCGCATCATTTTAAGTTAATTCCTTTAATAGTGCCTGCATTGTTGCGGCGGCGGTGCGGGCGGCACTGCCGGATGAACCAGAATGTTCTGTGATTGCGCACACAACAAATCGTGGATTTGTTGTTGGTGCGTATCCGACAAACAAACCATGATTTCGCATATTCCATTGTAATTGTTCATTTGTTAAAACGCCGCGTTCGCGTTCAGCCTTGGAAATGCTGCGAACTTGAGATGTGCCGGTTTTGCCACCCATTTTCATCCCATTAACATTTATTGCAGACCCCGATGCCGTCCCCCCAGGTTGGGTCACCATTTCCAAACCTTTTAATACAAAACCGATATTTTTTTTCTGTAACCCCAGATTCTTGAATTTTGGTTTTTCGTCCGATTTAATTAATCGTGGAATAACAACCCGATTTGATGAAACCCGCGCCATCATAACCGCCAATTGCAAGCAATTCGCCAAAATAAACCCTTGGCCGATACCGGATATAACAGTGTCCCCATGAACCCAACGAACGCCCGTTGCGCGTTCTTTCCAGCGTCTGTCGGGAACAATCCCAGGCATTTCGCGCGCCAATATTCCGTCCATATATTTCTGGGTTAACCCCAGTTTGATAGCCATATCTTTGATTGCATCAATCCCTATTTTCAGTGCCAGTTGGTAAAAGTATATATCGCATGAATGCGCTAATGCAGATGCCAAATTTACACGCCCATGTCCTTTGTGTTCCCAACAATGGTAACGCCGGTCCCCAAAATCCCAATGCCCTGGACAAAATACAGTATCGGTGGGTGTTATTGCGCCTGCCTCTAATGCCGCCAGTGCAACAATTATCTTGAATGTAGAGCCCGGTGGATACAGTCCTTCAATCGTTTTGTTCATAAAGGGTTTCGCATAATCTGTACGCAGCGATTCAATATATTCTTCGCCATCATCATTGTTGAAATTGTTGGGATCAAAACTGGGGGTGGACGCCATCGCCAATATATCACCTGTTTCAATATCCAGTGCCACCCCACATCCTGCACGATATGTAGTTAATTTATCATATAATGCGCGTTGCGCGTTATCATTGATAGTGGTTTTTATATCAATCCCAGGAATTGGCGCAATAAATTGCGATTTATCTTCACCTGTGGTGCGTCCAACTGCATTTGTAATTGTAACGGTTTGCCCCGGCGCGCCAGCCAATTCAACATCAAATCTTTTTTCCAAACCGGTAATTCCCATGGTATAAAATGGCGCGTTCGCAATTTGTTGATCTGGCTGTCCAACATATCCGAATATTTGCGCGCCCGCCGGTCCCATTTCATATACACGACCAAAACCACTGCGCACATGCAGCCCAGGCAGGTTTTTTGCCTGTAATTTTGCCAATTCGGCCCAGTTTGTATTTTCACTGACCAGTACAGGTTGAAATTTTGCCTGTTTCGCAATTTTTTTGTAAATGCGCGCAATTCTTTTTTGACTTAAATTCAAGTCATTGGCGGCTGTCTGAACCAAGCCGTCCAAATCATCGG
Organism: uncultured Alphaproteobacteria bacterium; assembly: GCA_946613195.1. Classification (GTDB taxonomy): domain Bacteria; phylum Pseudomonadota; class Alphaproteobacteria; order Rs-D84; family Rs-D84; genus Enterousia. The sequence continues at coordinate 20,985 of CAMOFE010000013.1, read as the reverse complement.
TTTCTTCGGGAATAATATATATGCGATATATTGGTCTGTCGCGGGAAATTGGCGCCCCAGACGATGATAGTATTTGTCCGCGGGGTGGTTGATTCAGTTGTACACGAAATGAATTATTTTCACTTTTCTTTTTATAATCGCGGTAATTAAATACCTGCATTTGCAGCATTCGCAGTACCAGTACGGATGTTAAAATTGCCCCACCTGTCAAGAACAGTGCGCTGCGGCGGTCAAATTGGCGCGAAACTTCGGTATCTATCATTTTCGCACCTTTTGTATCAAGATTGTTGTTGGAATATACAACACAGTTGCCCACACCCAACACCATAATGATTTTAGCAAAACAGATATACTGAAATTAGTAATTGCATATATCAGAATTGTTATACCCAAAAACACCATAAACGCACCCAGACCATTATGTTCCAGACGTGTTATATCAACCCAGTCTTGCAGACCATTAATTGCGTATGCCAAGCAGAACATACCCGTCCAATAAAAATGAGTTGTAAAATTATAATCCAGTAAAAAGCAAATAAACAACCCAAACAATGAAAACCACGGAATACGCCGTATAAAAGAACAATAAAATACAGGTATCATTGCCAATATTCCACCCATATTCCAAAACATATGTTCCATACGCCATAAAACCAACCCCAGTGCAAACGGGAACAATAATCGTAAAATGTGTATAATTTCTGTTTTCATTTGTTGTATTCGTTTTCTGTATCAAATCCCAGAATCATAACACGCGTAACCTTGCCAGGATTCAGTACATCAACATCTGTATCGTTTACCAACGTTCCAACATATATTTCGCCCGGAATTACACCGCTGATTACACTAGTAACCAGTTTTATTCCACCTGTTGGTTGAAATTCTGGGTCGCTGAAAAATCCAATTGTTGGAATTTTGGACCCATTTCCCCGCAGGAAACCATAAACTTCGGATCCGGCGATTCTGACCGCGATGTTAGAATCAGAATCTATTATTGAACGCACGCGTGCGCGATATGCGGTTGCATCAATTACCAATCCCATCATTTGTTTGTCCATTGATATAACCGCCATACCATTATTTACACCAGATGATGTGCCACGATTTACAAAAAAAGTATTATGGGCAATTGATGTACTGTCGTGAATGATATCTGCAACAATAACCTGGCGGTTATTTTGTTGAACAATGTCCAATTCTTGGGCCAGTTTCTGGTTTTCATGAACGGCGATTTCATATTCGTTTTGTAATGCGTCTGCCGCGGCCAAACGCGCACGCAATTCTGCATTTTCAGAACGCAGATTTGATAATTCGCGCAGATTTCCAATCCCACGCGCAGTTGCCCGCACAGGCCAAGAAATAAAATCCCCCACACCACGCGCGATTGGTACAACGGTATGTGAAATTCCATTTAATATTCTGTAATCTGGTCGCGCAATCATTACATAGATTACAATAACAGGTAAAACCGCTGCGGCAATTGCAGCCTTGATTAATCTGTGAAAACGGGACGATAATTTATTCTGTTGCATGGTGTGAATTTTAACGGCTAAAAAACAATATTCAATAAAAACTTGATTTTTATATTTAATATGCCAGAATATCAGACGTGTAAACACCACCAAAGTGGCAAGGCATTGCCACCAGGTATAAGAAAAGAGGTAAAAAAATGCCAAAAATGAAAACCAAGTCGTACTTGAAAAAGCGCGCATCTATGACTGCAACCGGTAAAATTCGCGTTGCCAGAAATGCCCACAAGAAACTGTTGCGTAAAAAATCCGCGCGTGCAAACAACGCCGGTTCTAAACCACAGTATCTGAATGATAACATGGTGCCCCAGGCAAAAATCTTGGCACCGTATGGATTAAAATAATCACAGGGGGTATATATTATGGCAAGGGTTAAACGCGGAACAACCGTAAAACAAAAACACAATAAAATATTAGCACGTGCCAAAGGATATTTGGGTCGTCATAGCACTACATATCGTGCCGCACGTGAAAAAACAGAAAAAGCAGGTCAGTATGCATATCGCGATCGCCGCACAAAAAAACGCGATTTCCGCAGTTTGTGGATTGTCCGTATCAATGCTGCGGTTCGTATGGCGGGTCTGACATATAGCCAATTTATGAACGGCTTGAAAAAGGCTGGAATTGAACTGGACAGAAAAGTATTGGCCGAAATGGCATATGCTGGCGATGAAAACTTCGCAAAATTGGTTGATACTGCAAAACGATTTATTGACGGCAAAGGTAAATAAAACCCTTGGCGGCAGGTATTTGTTTTGTAATAATAAAAGCCGTCAATGATGGCTTTTATTTTTTTCGTGTAAAAGGAATATGGATATGCAGGAACAAATAAAGAATATTAAAACATTAGATGAATTGGCGGCATTGTATGCGTCTGTATTTGGCAAGAATGGCACAATGACCGTGCGATTAAAAGGTATGCGTGATTTAGACAACGATGCGCGTGCAGAATTAAATCGCGAAAACGCGACTTTGCGTGAATTGTTCAAGGTGCGCCAGACAGAATTAGAAAATGCGGCATTGATGGAAAAGTTGTCTGGCCAAAAATTGGACGCGACATTAAATCCAATGCCAGAAAATCGTGGAACATTACATCCATTAACACAATGTCTGCGCGAAATTTCAGCGATTTTGGAATCATTCGGATATAAATGTCATACTGGCCCAGAAATAGAAGATGATTGGCATAACTTTACCGCGTTGAATACGCCTGCATATCATCCGGCGCGCGATATGCAAGACACGTTCTTTTTACCGAACGGTAATGTTATGCGCACACAAACATCTGCAATTCAGATTCGCGCCATGGAAGAATCGGGCGCACCGATAAAAATATTTGGAATTGGTGCAACATACCGCAAAGAAATGGATGCAACACATTCGCCAATGTTTCATCAAATAGAGGGTTTGTATGTTGATAAAAATATAACATTAACAGATTTAATCGGTGATGTGCGTGCATTCTTGAAACAGTTTTTCCAAATGGATGATATAGAATTGCGTATTCGTCCATCATATTTTCCTTTTACAGAACCATCTATTGAAATTGATATGAAATGGCAGGGTAACAAATGGTTGGAAATTATGGGCGCAGGAATGGTTCATCCAAATGTTTTGCGAAACTGTAATATAAATCCTGATGTTTACCAAGGGTTCGCGTTCGGCTTTGGTTGGGATAGATTAGCAATGTTAAAATATAATCTGAACGATATACGCGAATTTTACAATGGCGATGTGCGCTGGTTGTGTGGTGCGGGTTTTTAATCAAGGGGAATAAACGATGAAATGGACATTGGATTGGCTAAAAGAATATCTGAAAACAGATGCAAGTGCAGAAAAAATTGCAGATACACTGACACGCATCGGACTGGAAGTAGAAGATGTAATCGCGCCTGTTGCGCCGATTGCGGCAAAAATTGTTGAATGTGCGCCTGTCCCAAACAGCGACCATTTACATATATTACAGGTTGATGATGGTACCGCCACATTGCGCCAGGTTGTATGTGGTGCGCCAAATGCGCGCGTGGGGTTGGTTTCTGCGCTGGCATTGCCCGGATGTGTTATCCAAGGGCACGAAATTCAATCTGGAAAACTGCGTGGTGTTGTATCAAACGGCATGATGTGCAGTGGTCTGGAACTGGGGCTGAATGACGACCACAGCGGTATTGTTGAACTGGATGAAAATACAAAAATCGGTTCGCCTGTTATTGATATGCCGATTGTATTTGATGCAGGTATCACACCGAATCGTCCGGACTATCTGGCGGTGCGTGGTATTGCACGTGATTTGTCTGCGGCGGGTATTGGTGAATATATCGCCCCAGATGATGGTGTGTTCGGTGTATCAGGTAATGCGCGTGCGGTAAATATACAAACAGATAAATGCCGTGCCTATAAATTATGCGAGATTCATAATATCAAAATGTCGCCCAGCAATCGCACGATTGCATCGCGTCTGGCGGCGATTGGTATAAATCCAAAAAACGCACCAATTGATGCAACGAATTATATATGTTATGACATGGCACAGCCGATGCATTGTTTTGATTCAGATGAAATTCATGGCGATATAACTGTGCGCATGGCGCAAGACAAAGAACAATTTACAGATTTGTTTGGAAATGTACATGAATTACAACCAACAGATATCGTTATCGCAGATGACAAGGGTATTTTAGCGTTGGCGGGTGTTGTCGGTGGTGCACGCGGAATGACAACAGAAAACACAAAAAATATTATTCTGGAAAGTGCATATTTTGACCCGGTTTGTGTTCGTAAAACATCAAAAAGATTGGGTATATCAACCGATGCATCATACAGATATGAACGCGGAATTGATACAACAATTACAGGACCTGCGTTAATGTGCGCTGTTAAAATTATCACAGATGCATGCGGTGGTAATATTGTTGGTTTTTCTGCGGCGGGGACAGATTCCGCACCAAATACCAAAATTGAATTTTCGCCAGATTTGTTCTTGAAAAAAACAGGTATTGAAATGCCGTCCGAAGAAATGCGCGAAATCTTATCCCGTTTGGGTTATACAGGCGCGTTCGGGGCCAAGGTTTGGTCGTTAACACCGCCGCATTCGCGTGTTGATGTACAAATTCCAGAAACAATTGTTGCGGATTTAATCAGAATATACGGATATGACAAAGTCGCACAGAGTGAAAAACACACATCTGGTGAATTTGTGCATTCGTATAATTCAGAATTGCAAATCAAAGATTTGTTAGCATCGCGAAACTTGAATGAATGTAAAACATTTGGTTTTGGATGCGCGGCACACGAAGATTTATTGTCAAACCGCAAGATAATAAAAATTGCCAACCCCATAACCGCAGATTTGGATACAGCGCGAAATGGGCTGTTGGGCGGATTGTTGCGTGTTGTATCTGATAACGAAAAACGCGGTTTCCCAAACTTGAATTTGTTTGAGGTTGGTACGGTTTTTACCGGTGATACGCCAAACGCGCAACAAACAGAAATCTGTATTGTGCGTACAGGTGCGACATCGCCACGTCATTGGATGCGCCGCAATCGTGATGTTGATATTTACGATGTCAAGGCGGACTTGATTGCGTTAATGCGTGGTCAACATTTTACAACCGAAACAGACAATGCACCAAAATGGGCACATCCGTTCAGATATGGTCGCATTGTTCAGGGTAAAAAACAAATCGCAGAATTTGGTGAATTAAATCCAATGGTTGCGCATGCGTTAAAGATAAAAACAAATGTCGTTGTGGCAATTGTGTTTGATGCAAATGCAATTCCGCACAAAACCCGCCACAGTATTAGTGCGTTATCAGAATTTCAACCGATAACACGCGATTTTGCGTTTATTGTGGATTCAGATTTCCCGGCAGAAAAAATCGTGCATACAGCCGTTTCTGTGGACAAGCGAATTGTAAACGCGGTTGTATTTGATTCATTTGTAATGGATTCTGGGAAAAAATCAATTGCATTTACATTAACAATACAGCCCAATGAAAATATGTCTGATACAGATTTGTTGCAGTTACAATCGGCAGTAATTACCAAGGTTGAAAAACAATGTAATGCGCAAATTCGTGATAAATAAACATCGCCCAGATGGGCGATGTTTTTTATTTTCTGTAATTTGGTTTTGATAACAACTGCTTGCAAAATTGTAAATATATTTTATAATCCAAACTTGCGGGGATTGAATTGTTCTTGTTTACGCTTTCGCATCCTGATTGATGACAGAGTGTAAAGATGAATAATTTCTCTCCGCTATAAATAAAGTAAACTAAAACATTAAAAGTAATGGAGAAAAATAGATGTTTTTTAATAAAAATAAAAACAAATCAGAAACAGCAAAAACAAATGCTGCTGGTAATGAAAAAAAATTAAACAACCCTGTGGCGGTTGAAATAAAATATGGCGATGAAATATTGCGCTTGGAAACAGGTCGTATGGCAAAACAGGCAAATGGTTCTGTATTGGCGACAATGGGTGGAACAATGGTTTTGGCAACAGTATGTGCCGAAAAAACCGCAGTAGAAGGTCAAGACTTTTTCCCGTTGACGGTTGATTACCAAGAAAAATTTGCATCCAGTGGTCGTATCCCAGGTTCGCGCGATCGCCGCGAAGGCAAGGCTTCTATGGGTGAAACATTGATTGCGCGTCTGATTGACAGACCAATTCGCCCATTGTTCCCAGAAACATTTAAGAACAAGGTTCAGATTATTGCCCAGGTATTTTCATATGACCGTAAAAATCAACCTGATATTTTGGCAATGATTGCATCATCTGCGGCGTTGGCGTTGTCGGGCGTTCCGTTCCAAGGACCAATTGGTGCGGCACGTGTCGGATATGCAGATGGTAAATATATTCTGAATCCATCTAAAAAATTCTGCGAAGATTCAGAAATGGACTTGGTTGTTGCCGCGACCAAAGACGGTGTTTTGATGGTTGAATCAGAAATTGGCGAATTAGATGAAAAGACAGTTCTGGGGGCGGTTAAATTCGGTTTTGATGCACAACAGTCTGTTATTAACGCAATTAATGAATTGGCGGAAATGGCGGGTCACGAACGTTGGGAAACACCAGAAAAATCCGCAGAATATGTCGCAATGGAATCTGATTTTCAACAGTTTGCAAACGATATTGAAAACGCATTGCAAATCAAAGAAAAATTGGTTCGTTTGGATACACTGGGGGAAATTCACAAATCTGCCAAGGCGCGTATTCCTGAATTATTCCCAGATACAGAAACTGCTGCATCTACATTGGAATCATGGGCAGATGAAATTGTTGAAAATTTAACTGCACACATTATGCGCAGCAATATTTTATCAGGCAAACCGCGTATTGATGGTCGTGATACCAAGACTGTTCGTCCAATTGAAATTGAATTGGGTGTATTGCCACGCGCACACGGGTCTGCACTGTTTACACGCGGTGAAACCCAGGCATTGGTATCATTGACATTGGGTGGCGGCAAAGATGCATTACCACTGGAAGGTTTGGACGGTTCCGAAGAACGCGAATTCTTCTTGAACTATAACTTCCCAGGTTATTCTGTTGGTGAAGCCAAAGGGTTAAAATCCCCAGGTCGTCGCGAAATTGGGCACGGTAATTTGGCATGGCGTGCGTTGCATCCAATGGTGCCATCACGCGAAAAATTTGATTATGTAATTCGCGTTGTGTCTGATATTTTGGAATCAAACGGTTCTTCGTCAATGGCGACAACATGTGGCGCAACATTGGCAATGATGGACGGCGGTGTGCCATTAACACGTCCGGTCGCTGGTATTGCCATGGGATTGATTAAAGAAGGCGATGATTACGCAATTCTGACAGATATCTTGGGTGACGAAGACCACTTGGGCGACATGGATTTCAAGGTAACAGGTACAGACCAAGGTATTACTGCATTGCAGATGGATATAAAAATTACATCTATTACTTTTGAGATTATGGAACGTGCCCTGGCCCAGGCACGCGATGGTCGTATGCATATCTTGGGCAAGATTACAAATGCGATATCCGCACCACGCGACAAGGTATCAGAATTTGCACCACAAATGTACACGATAAAAATTAACCCAGAAAAGGTTCGTGATGTTATCGGCAAAGGTGGTGTCGTAATTCAGACATTGGTGCGCGAAACAAACACAACCATTGACCTGGAAGATGACGGCACGATTAAAATCTTGGCAATCACAAAAGAAGAAGCCGAAGAAGCGATTCGCCGTATCAAAGAAATCACGGCAGAACCAGAAATTGGTCAAATTTATCAGGGTGTTGTCAGTGGTGTCAAAGAATTCGGACTGTTTGTAAAAATTATGAATGGTTTTGAGTCTATGGTTCATATTTCTGAAATCACAGGTAAACGCATCAAGAAAATAGAAGATGTTAATATCCACGAAGGTGATAATGTTTTCGTGCGCTATATTGGCCCAGATAAACGCGGTAAAACACGTATGTCTATGGTCGGTATTGACCAGAAAACAGGCGCAGAAATTGAAATGCCGAAAGAAGAAGAAAAACAAGAAAACAAAGAAGAAAAATAAATAAAAATATTCACCCCTGTGTTTTACACACGGGGGTGTTAAATTACAGGGAAAATAAAATGGATATGGAATCATTGATGGCCCAGGCATCTGAATTGCAGGCGCGTGTTGCGGCGGCCCAAGATGAATTGGCGCGCACATCTGTCAAGGGTATCGCAGATGGCGGTGCGTGTATTGTTGAAATGTCTGGAAAATATGATTTGTTAAATTTAATCTTGCGTCCAGATATCGTGCAATTTGGCGCAGATAAAATTGCCCAGGTGGTTATGGATGCATATCGCGATGCCAAGACCAAGGCAGATAAAAAAATAGACCAGGTTATGGCAAATGCCACAGCAGGCACACAAATACAAATATAAAGAAACACCCGTTTAACGGGTGTTTTTATTTCGCAGGTGCGATAATTATTGATTTTGTTCTTTCGTCTGGTTTTGATTTTGATTCCAGTGTCCCGCGTTCGCCAACAATTGCAACGATGCGTGCGAATAATTCAGGAACCGCATCTTTACCGCGTGCCAGAACTTTTTTGGAACCGCGTGTCATAACAGCGATTTTAACTTTGTCGCCATCGTCTAAAAACTCAAACACTTTTTTCATTTTGATGTTCAGGTCGTTTTCTTCTATAAAGGGTTTTACCCAAACTTCTTTTAATCCGATTGTTTTTTGTTTTTTACGTGTTTCACTGGCGCGTTTTTTCTGGTCATACTTGAATTTACCATAATCCATAATTTTGGCGATTGTAACATCCCCAGATGCATTGATTTCAACCAAGTCCAGTCCTTCGTCCATTGCCATTTGCAATGCTTGGGCTGTTGGCATAACCCCCAGATTTTGACCAGTTGCGCTGATTACTTGAACGCTTTTCGCAAATATACGATTGTTTATGCGTGGGCCCGCATCCCGTTTGTTGTCGCGGTTAAAAGTCGGTTTAATTGTGTACTCCTTTGATAAGTCTATGAAAAAATTATTAACTATTTGTCGTCTGTTTTCAACAATTTTTGTACAGTTTGCAATGCTGCCCAAACATCGCGTTTAACATTTGGTTTCAGAATCATATAATTTGGATGATATACAGGCATTAATTTTACCCCCGAATCCAATGTTTGTATCTGTCCATGCGTGTTTGCAATCGCAATACCACCGATTTCCATGGCGGGAATTGCACCAAAAGTCAAAATTATACGTGGTTCTATCATTTCAATAATTCTGTTTACAAATGGACGCGCAAAATCCAGTTCTTCGCGTGTTGGGGTGCGACCACCGGGGGTTCGCCAAAACAGCATTGGCATTAAAGATACCGATTCGCGCGACATATCAATCGCAGATAACATCTTGTCCAGTAAATCCCCAGCCGGCCCAGATAATAAATTTCCAGTTGCATCATCATCAGAACCAGGAATGTCTGTTATAATCAGCAGACCGTTTGGTTTTGGCGCAATCCACGGTAATACAACATTTGTGCAACCACCACGCAACGGATGATTAAATTCTGCAATCATTCGCAACATTTCTGGTATGTTCGTTGGGCGCATGGCCATTGCAGATGCGATTTGTGGCGTAATGGTTTGTATTGGTGAAACAGGTGGCACAATTTGTGTCGCACTGCGCCCAGGGGCGATTGTTTGCGGTGCCGTTGTTGTTGCCGCGGCGGCAATATTGCGCATTGTAAAAGGTATATTGTCCAATTCCCATTTTACGCCAGCTAAATCTAAATCGTGCAAATCTGCATTTTGCATATTGTTTTCCCTTGATTTTGCATAATGTTTATTATAAACTACAACACGAGCAACAGAAACTCAAGGGAGTATTTTCATGAAAATTAAAAACTTTGCTTTATTGGCTGGTGTTGCTGGTGTTTTGGCGGCATGCCATCATGGCTCTACCAAAATAACAGAAATGACAGACCTGAATGAACAACGTGTATTCTTCGCGTTTAATTCTTCTGAAATTTCCGAAGATGCATATGATAACCTGGCTGCCCAGGCTGAATATCTGAAGAACAACCAAGATGTCAAAATCCAGATTGCTGGTAATTGCGACGAACGTGGTTCAACAGAATACAACTTGGCATTGGGTGCCCGTCGTGCAAACGCTGCGAAATCAGTTATCGTGAAAAACGGTGTTGATTCCAAACGCGTATCTACGATTTCTTATGGTAAAGAACGTCCATTGGTCCAGGGAACTGGCGAAAAAGTGTGGCGTATGAATCGTAACGCGACAACAACAGTTAAATAAAAATCGCCCAATTGGGCGATTTTTTTTATTCTGATTTATTTTCCGATAAAAATTTTTCCAACCAATGATTGTCAAAGTTTAGTTGCTTAACATCACGGTTTTCCAGTAAACGTTTTTGCAACGGAATTGTTGTTTTAATTCCTTCTATGACAAATTCGTCCAGTGCGCGTGTTGCGCGCATAATACATGCGGGACGATTCGGCGCATATACAACCAGTTTCGCAATCATAGAATCGTATGTTGGTGGAATTGTGTATCCAGTGTAAACCGCACTATCCACACGCACACCCATACCGCCTGATGGTGCATACATTGTTATGCGTCCAGGGTTTGGTATAAATGTATCAGGATCTTCGGCGTTTATACGAAATTCAATAGCGTGTCCATGTGGTATAACATTAGACTGGTTATACCCCAGTTTTTCGCCCGCCGCAATGCGAATCTGTTCGCGTACCAAGTCCACACCATATACCATTTCGGTAACAGGATGTTCTACTTGCAGACGGGTATTCATTTCCAAGAAATAAAATTTACCGTCTTCATACATAAACTCAAAAGTTCCGGCGCTGGAATACCCCATTTTTTTTGCCGCGGTTTTGCAAATTTCAATCATATCATCGCGCTGTTTCTGGGTCAGTGCCGCCGCCGGACATTCTTCCATAACCTTTTGATTTTTTCTTTGCAGTGAACAATCGCGTTCGCCGAATATAACCACATTACCGTGTTTATCACCCAAGACCTGGAATTCAATATGGCGCGGGTGCAACAACAGCTTTTCCATATACAATGTGTCATCGCCGAATGCGGTTTTTGCTTCGTTTCGGGTTAAATCATACGCTTCTTTCATTTGGTCGGCACTCATTATCGCGCGCATACCACGCCCACCGCCACCCGCAGATGCTTTTATCATTACCGGGTATCCGATTTTTTCGCCCCAAGAAAGCGCATCTTCTAATGATGTAATTGCACCATCAGAGCCAGGTACCACCGGTAATCCACACTCAATAGCCGTCTTTTTTGCGTTAACTTTGTTCCCCATCCGTTCAATCATATCTGCATCTGGGCCAATCCAAATTAAACCATGTTGAACAACTTTTTGTGCAAAGTCTGCGCGTTCTGATAAAAAACCATAGCCCGGGTGAATAGCATCTGCATTGGTCAATAATGCTGCTGTTAAAATCGCAGATTCATTTAAGTAAGAATCGCGTGCCGGTGCCGGTCCAATACATACAGATTCATCCGCCAGTTGCACATGCATCGCACTGACATCTGCGGTTGAATATACCGCCACAGTGCGTATTCCCATATCACGACATGCACGAATTATGCGTAACGCAATTTCGCCACGATTGGCGATTAAAACTTTTTTTATTTTTGGCACGATTTACCCTTATTCAATAATGATTAAAGGCTGATCAAATTCAACGGCTGCACCGTCTGATACCAATATTTCTTTGACAACGCCGTCTTTATCAGACTTAATCGGATTAAATGTTTTCATTGCCTCTACTAATGCGACAGTGTCCCCTGCTTTGATTGATGCGCCGACCGATGTAAACGGTTTTGCGCCGGGTTCTGGTGCCATATAGACAACGCCGACCATTGGTGATTTTAATGCATACCCAGATACGCGTTCTGTGGCAGGTTCACTGTGTGCATGCTTTGCGTCCGCAATTGGCAGGTTTGGCATAACGGCTGCCGCCTGCTGTTTAGATAAATGAATATGTTTGCGGTACAGACCAAATAAAAACTGTCGTTCCAAATCTAATTCTGTAATCCCCATATCATCCATGACTTTTGACATAGATTCAACGGTTGCACGAAAAGACATAATTATAATCCTTTGTTATGTTAACTGTACATCTTATAAATTTTATCACAATCCAGCCACTTGTCAAGGCACGGGGTCGTATCCATATCCACCCCCGGGTCTGCACCGTGCAATTCTGCGCATTCCCATATATATTCCGCGCAAGACACCGTGTTTTTTAATTGCGATTCGGGTGTATTCACTGCATGTGGGGGTAAAACGACACGCGGCACGTCCGCCAATAAATGGTGAAATACCGCGCTGATAAAATCGTATCAGGTATTCAGATACCATTACAAAAAAAGATTTATTGTGCTTGGGTTTCATTATACCAATCGTGTTTCATCATAAAACGCAATGCCTTGTACATTGCCCAGCGACCATCCATACGCGATGCCCCCAATATATCTGGTCGCGCGATAAAAACATAATCAAATTCTGGCCGCATCAGCATTTCATAATGCGCAATCCAATCCCGCAACAATCGTTTCGCACGATTGCGATCAACCGCATGTCTGAATTTGCGTTTTGTTGCGACCAGTCCATATCGGGCATCCCCTGGGAATTTTGCGGGTTTTGCGCGAATTATAAAAAAAGAACTGCGTGCAGATGGGTCTGTGTCTGCAAAAATAAAATCTTTATGGTCTTTTATAGTATTTCGTTTCATAGCGCACTTATCATAGCAGAATATATCAAGAATCAAATAAAAAAGCATATTTTTATTTCAACTGCTTGATTTTTATGTTGGCGCGCTTTATAGTGCAAACGATATTAAACCCAGGGGCAAAAAATGTATAATTGGCTGATGAAATTTTTTTCTGCAGATATGGCGATTGATTTGGGTACTGCAAACACATTGATTTATGTAAAGGGACGCGGAATTGTTCTGAATGAACCATCTGTGGTGGCGGTGGCAGAAAACCGCTTGTTGGGACGCAAAGAAATATTGGCTGTCGGGACCGAGGCAAAGCAAATGTTTGGTCGTACGCCCGGCACAATCAGCGCAGTGCGCCCATTGCGTGATGGTGTTATCGCTGATTTTGAGGTTGCCGAAGAAATGATAAAATACTTTATTCGTAAAGTTCATCATCGCAGTCCGCTGGCCGCGCCATTGATTATTATTTGTGTGCCTTCATGCGCAACCCAGGTGGAACGTCGTGCAATTCAAGAGGCTGCTGATGCCGCCGGTGCGCGCAAGGTGTTTATTGTTGAAGAATCAACCGCTGCCGCAATTGGCGCAGGATTGCCAGTTGAAAAACCAGTTGGTTCAATGGTCTTGGATATTGGTGGTGGTACAACCGAAGTTGCGGTTATGTCATTGGGCGGAATCGTTTATTCAAATGCGGTGCGCACCGCCGGCGATCAAATGGATTTAGATATCATTGACTTTGTACGCAAGAATAAAAATTTGCTGATTGGGGAAAATACAGCCGAAGACATTAAAAAGAAAATTGGTACTGCAATTTCACCAAAAGACAAGGCAAATGAATTAACCATGAAGATAAAGGGGCGTGATTTATTATCGGGCACCCCACGTGAAACAGTTATTACTGAATCCCAGGTTGCGTCCGCATTGGCGCAGACCGTGTCCAAGATAATAAATACAGTGCGCCAGGCATTGGAATTAACACCACCCGAATTATCTGCTGATATTGCAGATTTTGGTATTGCAATGACAGGTGGCGGTTCGTTGTTGCGCGGACTGGATGCGGCGATTCGTGCCGCAACTGGGTTACCTGCATTTTTGGTTGATGCGCCATTGGCGTGTGTTGCGGTTGGGTCTGGTAAAATGTTGTCTGCGCTGGATAAAAACAGACATATATTACAAACAATGTATTAATATTAAAAAGCCGGCATTTGCCGGCTTTTTACCGGGAAATTTTTGCAATTATATCTTGCATTTGACCCCGGGTAGAAAAAGTTATAACAATCTGCCCTGCCCCACCGCGTCGCTGATTTATTTTTGCCGGTGCACCCAATGATAATGTGATGGCTTTTTCCATTTTTTTGATGGTTGCTATATCAATGGAATTATCAGTAAACGCCTTGGATGTGCGTGCCCGTGCCCGTGCCTTGACGCGTTTTTCTGTATCTGCAACAGACAGTTTTTTACTAACTATTTCCGCCGCTAATTCGGTTGGATTTTCCGCAACTGCAATTGTGCGTGCGTGTGATGCAGATATTTGCCCCGTTTCTACCATTTTTTTGACAGAATCCGGCAATTTGTCCAAACGCAACATGTTTCTGATATAACTTTCCGATTTTCCGATTAAACGCGAAACATCTGATATTTCGTATCCGCAATGGGTCATCAGGTTTTTATAGGCAGCGCCCTCCTCTATTGGGTTCAGGTTTTCGCGTTGAACATTTTCTATTAACGCGACCTCCATCGCGTTTTCGTCTGTCATTGTTTTTACCAATGCGGGGATTTCTGATAATCCTGCCATTTTACTGGCGCGCCAGCGGCGTTCACCCGCGATAATTTCATACATATACGGTTTGTTTTTAACACTGCGCAGTAATATAGGTTGTAAAACACCCTTTTCACGAATTGAATCTGCCAATTCTGCCAGTTCTGCATTTGTAAATGTTTTGCGTGGCTGGTCGGGGTTTGCGCCAATTTGCGCCAATGGTATTTGTTTAACAACAACGCGTTCTGCACCGTTTAATATTGATACATTTGGTAATGTTGCTAAATCTTGTTGCAAGTCGGCCAATCCCCGACCCAAACCAAATTTTGACATGGTGTTAATCCCCCTGCTCTGTTCTATTAACTACTTCGGTGGCGACACGCAAATATGCCTGGGCGCCAGTAGAATTAAAATCGTAAAATAATGCTGGTTTACCGTGGCTGGGTGCTTCGGATACGCGGACATTGCGCGGAACAACCGTCTTGAACACAGTGTCGCCGAATACACGTCTAACATCGTTTTCAACTTCACGCGTTTGACCGTAACGACGGTCATACATTGTCAATAATACCCCCAAAATCCCCAATTTTGGATTCCATTTTTGTTGAACAACCTTGATTGTGCCGACCAATTGCTGAATCCCTTCCAGTGAAAAGAATTCGCACTGCATTGGTATTATAACCGAATCAGATGCCACCAGTGCGTTTATAGTCAAATAACCCAATGCAGGCGGACAATCAATTAAAATATAGTCATAATATTCCAATATCGGCGCCAATGCATCGCGCAGGCGAAATTCCCGGTTTTCTGAATCTAACAATTCAACTTCGGCCCCTGCTAACGCGGTGCAAGATGGAATAATATGCATATTTGGTACAGCCGTAGATAAAATATTATCTGCGGCAGACGAATTGCCCATAATTACATCATATATATTTTGTTTGTGTTTGCTGCGTAAAAACCCAAGGCCCGTACCTGCATTTCCCTGGGAATCCAGGTCAATCAACAATACGCGCCTTTTTATCGCCGCCAACGATGCCCCGATATTTATCGCGGTTGTTGTTTTTCCGACACCGCCCTTTTGATTAGAAAATGCTATTATTCTTGTCATTACTTAACCCAACCTTGTTTTATGAATACAGCATATTCAATAGTGGAATTATAGTCAAGCAATTAAATTTTTAATATCAAAAAACACAGTAAACACAGTATATTATCTTTTGTTTCACATGAAATTATACGTGTTTTTCTATGATTGTTATGAACCCATCGCCCGTTTTAGATGGTATTAATTTATAGTCAAATTTATGTTTTTGTTTTGCGGTTGCGATTTCGGTTTCAATTTCCCGGCCTTTTAATAGAAAAAGCCGGTAATTTGTTTTGTGGACATAGTCCAGTATTTTTATCAGGGGTGCAAATGCCCGTGCGGTAAAAATTTTCCGGTCGTTTGCCGGTAAATTTGCGACAAAATCTTCTACGCGACCATGAAAAATTTCCAGATTCGGTAAATCAAGTTCTTGTTTTAGTGTGTTCAGAAACGCGACCTTTTTACCAATTGATTCAATACATGTAACGTGCCAACCCAAAATCGCCAGAACGACGCCTGGGAATCCGGCACCGCTGCCCAAATCTATTATTTCTGTGTCGTGGGGCAGGGTGTCCGCCAGTTGCGCCGAATCGGCAATGTGGCGCGTTTGGATGTCTGCCAAAGTGCTGGGGGCGACCAGATTCATGCGCGTTGACCATTCGCGCAGAATCGATTCGTATTGTTGAAATTTGACTTTACTATTCATGCCTAACATAATATCATGATTAGCATGAAAAAGATATCAAGTTTATTTATTTTTGTGTCCTTGGTTGCTGTTATTGCAGTGGCTGGGGGTTTTATTTATCGCAGTGTTGTTAATAAAAGCATCCCTGTTGTTGAAAATAATATTGAAACAACAAAATACGGTGCGTTTTTGGCGGCACAGCATGCGATGTATGTAAATGATTTCGCACGTGCGGCTGATTTTATGTCTGTATTGGATGATGTTGATTATCCTGTGGTAAACAATACCCGTTTGGTTTCTGATTTTTTAATGGGTAAACTACCTGATGGGGCAAAAGACCTGAAAGACGATAAAACCTTATCATCACAGTTAATTTATGATGCATATCTGGTTAAAAACGCCAAATGGAACGATATGTATAAACGGCACAGGTCAGATGCATCTGCGTTATCTGCGCCGTTACGTATTTGGTCGTCTGCGGCAATTAATCACCGGACCGAGGCGATAAAATTCATCAATTCACTGAATACAAATGATTCGTGGAAATCTTTCGCACGTGGCCAGGTTTATGCGGCGGCAAATATGAAGGACAAGGCCGCCGAAGAATTTGCAAAGGTTCGCCCTGATTTTATGAATATAAACGATTATTTGTATGTAATGTCTTTTTATCGGCATCATGATATGCCTGGTGCGGCGGCACGGTTGCGTCAAGATTTTACATCATTGGCGGGTGGTGTGTTTATGGATACATATGAAAATATTCCTGATTGGTCAGAATTTTCCGGATTTGATAACCAGTTGGCGTTCAGTTTGGTCCAAAATGTTTCGCATACGCAAATTATGATGTATTCTGATTTGGCGATTTTGTTATTATCTTTTGCAGAGGTTGCAGGCCCTAATTTCGGTGCAGAAAACGCGGCATTAAATTATTACAAAGGGCAATATTTCTTTACGAATTCTGGTGATTTTCAAGGATATTTTAACCGTATCCCAAGCGACAGCCCTTATTACTTGTTTGCGGGACTGCGTATTGCAGAACGCAGTGGTGATATAACACATATACACCAGGTTTTAGATAAAAATCCGTTGTTTACACCCGCGTTGACACGAATAATCGCATATTATGTTCAGCAGGGGAATCGTCGTGCGGCATTGCGTGCAATTAATCGCGCATTGGATGATGAACGTTTGTCTGATTTGGCACACGCGCATTTCTTGAAAATCAGGGCACAAATTAATTATGTTTTTGGTGATTATGATGCGGCACAATCTGATTTGCATGCCGCCGCAGATGTTTTGGTTGTTGATGTTGGTATTATCAGTTTACAGGCAAAAATCTGGGCCGCAGAAAATCGTGAAATAGAAAACGCATATGATTATGCAATGGTGTTGGTCAAAAAAAATCCGACAGATATTAATGCGTGGGATACACTGGGGGCTGTGATTGCTGTCCGCGAAGGGCCGGATGCTGCGTTGGAACTGTTGTCGCGTGTTGCATCTGTTGCAAATACTTGTTCGTCTTTGTTTGAGTTGGTTGGTGATTTATACATGCAAATTGGAAATAAAAAATTAGCGTCCGAGGCGTATTTGCGCGCGATTGATTTGTCCGATGATGGTTTGACCACATTACCGAATTTGCAAAAGAAATTAAGGAAAGCAAAATGATAGCAGGTATTATTGGTTCTGGTGCCTGGGGAACAGCACTGGGGTTGACTGCGTTGCGCAGTGGCGCATCGGTTATTATGTGGTCGCATGGTGGCGGATGTGCAGAATTTGATGGTGTTGAAATACCAAAAGAATTGCAAATAACATGTGATATTAGTAATTTGGCAAAATCAGATGTGTGGCTGGTTGCGACACCGGCGGCGTATTTTCGCGAAACAATGTTATCCGCATCGGAATATTATGGAAATCAGCCTGTAATTATTTGCACCAAAGGGGCAGAGCCAAAAACGGGCGCATTTATGTCAGAAATTCTGAATTCTGTAATACCATCGTGTCGCGATATTGCGATATTATCAGGACCACAATTTGCATCAGATGTCGCGCTTGGGTTACCAACGGGTTCTGCGATTGCGGGGACAATGCGGGCGCGTGATGCGGCGGCAGATGTATTAAAATCATTATACTTGGTGCATTCTGACGATATTATTGGTACACAAATCGCAGGTATTGGTAAAAATGCAGTCGCACTGATTGCGGGGTATGCAAATGTTTCGTGTGCTGGTGAAAATGAACGTGCGTTGATATTTACACGTGCCTGGGGCGAAGTTGTGGAACTGGGGCTGACAATGGGTGCGGATATACGTACTTTTTTAGGGTTGGCGGGGATTGGTGATTTGTTTTTATCGGCGACATCTGCCACATCGCGTAACTTTGCGGCGGGGCGTGATATTGCAATGGGAAACGCGCCCAGTGGCACAGTAGAAGGAATAAATGCAATTTCTGCATTGGTATCACGTGCTGCTGATGTTGGCGTTGATTCCGCGGTATTATCCCAGATGGCACAGAAAATGAAGTTATAAAATTGCCGGCAAAATGCCGGCGTTTTTTGTTATTTACTGTGAACATTTATGATATAATCTGCATCAGATTGGTACCAAGAGAGAATGTTTATGAAATCCAAAGAAACAGTTATATCTATGTCTAAAATCTGTAAAAGTTTTCCCATGGAAATGGGTGGCCAGCAACAGGTTTTATTTGATGTATCGTTTGATATTAATGTCGGTGAATTTGTTGCAATTATGGGACCATCGGGGTCTGGAAAATCAACTTGTATGAACATAATTGGTGCGCTGGATACGGCAACCAGTGGTCGGTATGAACTGTATGGGCGCGATGTAACAAACCTAACGCCAGATGAATTGGCGTTGGTCAGAAACGAATATATCGGATTTGTTTTTCAACAGTTTAATTTATTGGCAAAACGCAGTGTTCTGGACAATGTAATGTTGCCACTGATGTATCGTGGATTGCCATATTCCGAACGTGTGCGCCGTGCGCGTGAAATGTTAGTGCGTGTGGGGCTTGAAAAGTTTGAGAGTTATTTGCCCAACCAGTTATCAGGTGGGATGAAGCAACGCGTTGCGATTGCGCGCGCATTGGCGGGTAATCCAAAATTAATTCTGGCGGACGAACCAACGGGTGCACTGGACTCTAAAATGGGGAATGAAATATTAAAGTTCTTTAAGCAATTAAACAAAGAAATGGGTATAACTATCGTTATGATTACCCATGAATTTGATATTGCAAAATACGCAGACCGTTTGATACATATTCGTGATGGGCGAATAAATTATGATGGCAAAATTCCGCGTGATGAACGTAAATTATGATACAGGGCAGGGGGCATAAAATGACATTTGATGATATTTTCAAGGAATCTTGGTTGTCTATCAGCGGGAATAAAGTTCGTTCGTTCTTGACCGAATTGGGCATTGTTATTGGCGTTATGGCGGTGGTGATAATGGTCGCTGTGGGTGAAACAGTGCAAAAGCAAATAACAGATCAATTTTCGGGTCTGGGGACAAATACGATTATGATTCGTGCATCAATGGCGCGTTCGGGTGGTGTGCGTACTGGGAATATGCAGACATTGACAATCCAAGATGCAGAATATATCGCGCAATTACCAGATGTTGCGGCGGTTACCCCTGTTCAGAATACAGGGGGTCAGATTATATATGGAAATAAAAACTGGTCATCGTCTGCGGTTGGTGTGTACCCAGATTATCAAATTGTTCAGAACATAGAAATGGAATATGGCGCATTTTTTGATAATG
Source organism: uncultured Alphaproteobacteria bacterium (assembly GCA_946613195.1). Classification (GTDB taxonomy): domain Bacteria; phylum Pseudomonadota; class Alphaproteobacteria; order Rs-D84; family Rs-D84; genus Enterousia. The sequence goes on along the minus strand of CAMOFE010000013.1, from coordinate 904 downwards.
CGGCGGTGCGAAATGCATCCACATATGCGATTATTGGACCAACAACCGCATCAGAATTGGGACTGCCTAAAAACCCAGTGGGTGAAGTTATTCGTATTCAGAATATGCCATTTACAATTATTGGCCAGACCAAGGCCAAAGGGGATTCTGCCATGGGTTCCCAAGACGATATGGTTATAATTCCAATAACAACACTAAAAAAACGTTTGCAAGGTTCGCGTTTTCCGAATGCAGTCAGTATGATATCGTTAAAATTGTATGAAAGTGCAGATAATAATGTTGTAATTAACCAGATAACCGCGCTGTTGCGCGCGCGACATAAATTAAAGGACGGCGCAGCAGACGATTTCCAGATTCAAGATATGAAACAAGTTTTGGAAACAATGAATACAGTTACAGGATATATGAAAATGCTGTTAATTGCGATTGCGGCGGTATCATTATTGGTTGGTGCGATTGGGATTATGAATATGATGCTGGTATCGGTTGCAGAACGCACGCGTGAAATTGGTGTACGCAAGGCTATTGGCGCACGAGAGGGACATATAATAACTCAATTCTTATCAGAATCTGTATTAATATCGTTTATTGGTTCAATGGTTGGATTGGTTGTTGGTGTCGGCTTATCCCAAGGAGTAGGGCGGTTTATAATGGGCTATAATGTGCCATTCAGTATTTGGCCGGTGATTTTATCGGTCAGTGTCGCGATTATTGTTGGATTGGCATCTGGGGTTATGCCTGCGATAAAGGCGGCGAAATTAAACCCAATAGACAGCCTGCGATACGAATAAAATAAAACTGGAATTTTTGTCCCAGGTATATTATTATGCGCACAGTGTTACGCCGGTGTAGCTCAGTTGGTAGAGCATCTCATTCGTAATGAGGGGGTCGTAGGTTCAAGTCC
>CAMOFE010000012.1 GCA_946613195.1 uncultured Alphaproteobacteria bacterium | reverse complement strand
AAACAAAAAAGCAAAAAGCACCAAAAACACCAAGGTCGCCACTGTTGATGTTTATAACTTTACACCATCAACAATGGAAATGCTGGAATCAAAACGCATAATATGTGAACGCGTATTAGATCAGTGTATTGCTGTACGTGATTTGGTATGGCCGGCGTTTTTGCGTGAATCTGCACCATCAATAAAATTGGCGGAATCAATGGCTGAATCCAATTTCAGACAATCGTGCTTGGGCACAATATCTAATTGTATTCACAAGGCGTGCAAGGATGACATTGCTGGTAAAGGTGTTGAAACCTTGGATGCATGTTTGGCGCGTCCAACAATGGCGCGCAGTTTCTGCAAGGTTGAAATAGATCCGTGTGAACGTATGGAACCACAAATATGGGAATATGTGGTTGATAAACTGGCGGCGATGCGTGTTGATGCCTGCACAGCCGAGGTTAAAGAATGCTTTACCGACGAAACACGTTGTGGTGCAAATTTCCAGAACTGTTTGGGAATGGATTACAACTTCATACATGATATATGCCCAATTGATAAACTGGTTGTATGCAAACAATCTAATCCGAACTTTTCTATGTCTGATTTAGATTCCATGTTGATGGGGTTGTATCTGAATATAGACAATACCGCGATGGAACAATGCCAACGAATTGTTGACGCAAAAATGCAAGAAATATGTGGCAGTACAACCGACTGCAATCGCTTTGCCGCAGATGACACATTGGGCACAGGCAGTTTACGCAGTCAAAAAATTGGTGATTTGTACAGGGTAACAGGAATGATTTCTTTTGGCAGTATAAAAATGGGTTATGCATCCAGTACCGTCAGTGATGGCAATATGACACTAGCCCCGGGACAAATTGGTGTTGATGAATATATAGCCCAGGTTCGCAATCGCTTTGGTGATACGGAAAACGCAGATGCTATTATTCCATTAATAGAAGAAGAATTAAACACAATCGCAGCCAATATCAATCGCACAATTGAATTAATTGAACAAGATCCAGAAATTTTATTCTGCACCACTGGACGCGATTTGACACAAATAACTGGCGGACGTGGCACATCAACAACAGGTCGTTTTCCAAACTTGTTGAATCGGGTGAAATTGCAAATCGCGATTGCTGCACTGCGCCACGCCCAAGATAACTATAATACCAAATTTAACGAAATGGTAACCCAGGCATCCAAAGATTCATCGGCAGATATCGCACAATATTTATGTCAAATGATGCCGGTCAGTGGCGGTGCACCAATCGGTGCAAATATCACAGGTGATACACAATTAACGCCACCATATGCAATCAGTTATGATGTGGGGACAGGACTGGTTAATAATGCCTTGGCCCAGGGTGGACGTGGCACATCAAATGCATCTGGGGTTGCACGAATGACAACAGATGATAAACAATCCACTGCTACTGAAATAATATCGGCAATCTGGTCGGCAGGAATGTCAACAACATCACGTGGTGGGCGCGTAACCCAGGAATTACCATCTGGGACACGCGAAATGTGGTCTTCGTTTGACAGGGATACGCGTACATGCCATTTCTGTACATCAACAATTACCAAAAATTGTAACAGCCTGAACAAAAAAGGCTTTTGGGGAATTGGCGCACAAAGTTCAATGGAATGCACGGAATCTGCACCAGTAGAAAAGTGCGAAGACTTAAAAATGTAAAAGTGGGGTACCGAATATGGAAACAGTAGAAATCGCTGACTTGGCGAATCTGAAAGATACAAATTGGGAAACAATGTTAACATCACTTAGCAAAATGGCGGTTGATTTTGGATTACAATTATTAGCGGCGGTTTTAATATTAACCGTTGGTATGTGGTTGGCAAAACGTTTTACGCGTCATATTCGTCGTATTATGAAACTACGTAATCTGGAACCATCACTGCAAACATTCTTGGGTTCGTTTGTCAGTATTATTTCCAAGATATTCGTTGTGATAATTGCACTGACCACGGTTGGTGTCCAAATGACATCCATTGTGGCTGTTTTGGGTGCTGCGTCATTGGCGGTTGGTATGGCGTTATCGGGAACACTGCAAAATCTGGCCGGTGGATTGGTTATATTATTATTCAAGCCGTTTCGGGTTGGTGAAACTATTTTGACAGCATCTGGACAAATGGGTGTTGTAAAAAAGATTATGATTTTTACAACTGAATTACATACATTTGATAACCAAGTAATCTTTTTGCCAAATGGCGCACTATCTAATGGCGAAATAACAAATATGTCGCGCGAACCGCGTCGCCGCACAGATTTAACTGTTGGAATTTCCTATGGTGATGATGTTGATGCCGCGCGTCGTGCAATTTTGGCAATTATCAAAAAAGATAAACGTATAACAAACGACAGCACGCCAACTGTATTCATCAAAGAACTGGGCGATAGTGCGGTTGTTTTAACTGTGCGTTACTGGACAACATATGCAGATATGTACACGGTTATGGCTGATTTACAAGAAGCAATTTATACAACATTACCTAAAAAGAAAATACACTTTCCATTCCCGCAAATGGACGTACATGTTATAAAATAATAATCGCGCCCCAGGCGCGATTTTTTATTAAATAGCAAGATTTGTGCGCCGACATTTTGTCGGCACGACATTATTATTGAATTTTTATGTTATGTATAATATAATAACCATTGCAACAGGCGTTCTGTTGCTGGGTCACTAACCCATGACATAGTGTCCCCGCGCAAACACACGGGAACACACATCCGACCAATAACGGTTGGAGGGTGCTGAATATATTGAATAAGGCACACAATTCTATGTTATTGTTAGTGAACTCCAACCATCTGATATTTTTTAGATGGTTTTGTTTTTTTAAGTAAAAGGAGATTTAATATGATAAACAAAACCGTAGATAACAAGATAATGGCTTTATACAAATATTTTGACACCCATCCAAAATACACTATGACACACGGGGAAATGTTCGGTCTATTAAACTTGGTCGTAACACAATTAAGCAAGGCAATAAATGAAAACGGAAATAGGAAAAAATAAAAATTGTACGCGTTGCGCGCCACTTTATTCACCTGGGCACTCGGGTCAGGTCCGAGTATGACAGCAGTATAAAACGTTCCTGTTCCTCGTTTCTGTTCCTTTCATTGCTCTTTACTCTCTGCTCTTTGCTCTTTAATAAAAAAACCGCCCAGATGGGCGGTTTTTTATTTAGAAGTTATATCTGAACTTTAACATACCTGTTTGGGATGTATAGTCTTCACGAATATCTATTTCGTAACTGACCGACATATCCAATCCACGATACAACATATTCAATCCAACACCGAATTCGTTACCGATACGCGACATACGTTCCGCATCCAGTGTGTATGCTGCGATACCCGGCATTGCAACGGTTGATACCAGTTTATCCGAAACAATATCGCATTTTACTGCATAACGCAATTCTGGGCGCAACATCAGTTCACGTGTTGCACGAATATCAAATGTATATTTCGTACCCAACACAGCGGTCAAGAAATCATTGTCATCCATATGATTTTTGATTCCCAGACTGTTTGTGTAATCGTCCGTTGTGATATGCATATAACGCAAGCCAAATTCTGGGGTAATACCCGATGCAAAATCGTAACCCGTCATCACTTGGGCACCAAATGAATTCACATCATAATCAGAATCAACCAGTGTTCCCAACACATTACCGCTTTCGGAATATTTGGACATTGTATAGTTCAATGTACCATTAACATACCATTCAGCAGGCTTGTATTGACCATATACGAATATTGTATGGCTGTCTATATCTGTATTACGCAGTGTTGCATCTATATCAGAATTGTTATACGCATACCCTGCCCCGATTGTAACATCGTGATTGATAGTTGTATCAAACCCAGCCGCAACACCGTATGTATCGCCAGAAAATCTGTCATTATATTTTGACCGATTATATAATCCCTGGGCCCAAACGCCGCGCGCTGTTACATTCATATCACCACCATTGCGTCCAATTGTTGGCAATGCCATACGACCTGCGGCAACATTTGCAATTGTGTTCTGGACAGATGTTGTCATCGCCTGGACCACGGATGTGGTTTCTGGGTTAATTGCGTCATTAACATCCTGTGCCGCATCCGCATTTCCAGACGCTAACTGTTCTTGAACACGCATACCCAAATCATTCAGTTTTTCAGATGTAGTTTCTGCCAAGTTCGCAACGGTTTGCGCCGCATCTGTGGACAAATCGTTATCTTTTGCGATATCTTCTACTGACTTTAATGTCGCAGTGATTGTATCTTTACCGTCGTTCCATACGATATCATAAACAGAACTTTCAACTGTTACATTATCATTTGTGAATACTGCATCATCAAATACTTTATATTCACCCGCAGATTTTAACGCCAGGTTCATATTCCCAGTACCCGAAAACGCACCGACATTGAATTTTGCAAAGTCGTTTGCATCATTTAATGCAGCAATAATTGTACCATTTAATTCAACCGCACCTTGGGTTAATGTTGTTGAACCAATGTTCAATGTTGCGCCATTTGCAATTGTCAACGTCCCCGTCCCAGCGATACCGCCATCAATTGTGGTTGTACCATCAACAACAGTCAACGCGCCAACATTGTAAATATCGTTAGCACCAGTATTATCTACATTACCAGTGAATGTATTCGCACCAGATAAAGTCAACGTTGCATTTGTATCATTATAAATTGCACCGCCAATTCCTGTTGTTTGATTATTTGCAAATGTTGTTCCAGTTAAGTTTACGATACCGCGCCCAACAATAGCATTTGATGCCAATATTCTTTTTTTATTATAAATTGCAGCACCGTTTTCTTGTGCTTTATTATCACTCAAGGCAACATTATTCAAATTTGTGGTACCCTCATTAAATAACTTTCTATAACCGCTTGTTTCTGCCGCAAGTGTTCCACCAGTAATTGTTAATTCATGCTTATCATCGCCAACTGCACGACTACCTGCTGTAACTTCTATTCTACCTATTAACTCAGAGTTTTCTACTGTTACACTTACGCCAGTGTACGAACTATAATAACATGAATCAAGTGCGAAACCGCCGTTTTTGGCAATAATTTTAGAGTTTTTTATAAGTGTATCCCCAAAATTATTTGATACTGTATATGGATTGTTTCCCAACAAATTGCGCCCATCAACAATCATATTATCTAATGTCAAATTAGAATAATTATGAATTGCCATTTTGAATTTACCTGTATCGTATGTCGGGCTTGCAACATTTATTGTGCCATTTTTTAATGTTATTGTACTATCTCTTAACAATTGAAATATTTGCGTTTCTGTACCTGTTGAACCAACTGATGTCTTGTATGCAGTAAATGTTTTATCACCAAAATCTACCATAAACTCTGAACCCGATTTAACACTTTTTCCGGCACCTTGGGCAACATCAGTTAAAAGCGTAACATTCGCACCTTCTTGGGTTCCATCTTTTTCAACATCACCTATTGCTGCGCCTAATGTTTCATATTGTACATTATTAACATTTGCAACATATGTTTCACCCATCGCTGGCATTACCAACAGCGCGGGCAATACAGATATTCCAATTAATAAGTTATGAGATTTTTTATGCATTTGTTACCTCCCTTTGCATATTAATATTTGGATGATTTTATTCATAGCATTTCGTTTCACAGATTGCAAGAATTAATTCTTAGGCGCACAGACAAAAATATAAAATTTACTAATATTGTATTAAATGCTATAATACATATATGACCAGAACACTTTATATTATTGGCGGTGCAAACGGCAGTGGCAAAACCACACTGGCGCGCGAATTAATTCACGAAGATAATTTAATATTTCTGAATGCTGATGAACTGGCCGCAGCGATGAACGACAACATCGGAATCCAGGCCGGCAAAGTACTAATTAATCAAATGAACGCATTGTTTGATGAACATAAATCTTTTGTGTTGGAATCAACAATTGCCGGCAAGAATCATTTACGCGCAATTAAACGGGCACAAAAAGAAAAATACGATATCGTTTTTGTATATGTGTTCTTGGATTCGGTACAAGAAAATATTTCACGCATACAACACCGTGTCAAAAATGGCGGACATAATATAGCAACACATGATGTAATTCGGCGATATAAGCGAAGTCTGCAAAACTTTCAGGATGTTTGCGATATGGTTAAGTATTGGGAATTATATTATAATGGGGGTAAACAATATAAAATAATCGCGCACGGCACACCAAAAACACTTGAAATATTTGATTCCAAGACCTATGATAAATTTAAGGAAACAATAAAAGATGCCTAAAAAATACTTAGAATTATCAAAAAAAATTCAACGTTGCGCCAATCGTGGCGTACGCAAGGTTTATAGAAAGGCCAAACAAACCGGTATACCTGTCGTTTATGTTGAAAAAGGCGAATTAAAAACTGTTACTTTATAAAAATTCATTGCAAATCAGAAAATATACATATATAATCGGTTTCGCCTTGGGGCATAGTTTAATGGTAGAACTCCGGACTCTGACTCCGTCAGTGTTGGTTCGAATCCAGCTGCCCCAACCAAGATTTACAAAACCGTCCAAAAGGGCGGTTTTTTGTTGGAATAACAATATTTACAGAAAGTTCGAAAGTTTAGTTTTAGAAATAGTGAATTTTTTGTCATTTTCGAACTTTCTTATACACCACGACTTGGAACAGCACAAAAACACCGTATGTGGTCTGCATATTTTGTTTTGAAACCATTTTTTGTAAATGTATCTATCCACCAATTCTGTGGTTTAATAAGACGCGTTTTATTACAGGTGATTAATTCGTCACCATTGGCTGCTGCTGCTTCAACATCTTCGGTTGTATTATGTATTGCACAAATCATTTTGCTTTTCTTAAACTTATCAAGCACATTAGGTAATTCTTTTTCAGAAAAATAAGTAAGCGTGCCATTACAAAATACGATATCTGCCACAATTGGTTCATAATCAAGAATAGACTTTATTTGTATTTTGCCATTTGTAAATAATCCTTCTAAATAACTGAATTGATACGGATATTTTTTTATGTCTATACCACGTGCATTCATACCTAATCTTTGTGCCATAAGAACAATAACACCAGTAGCAGCACCACAATCAAAGAAAGTTTTAGGTTTGTAACCAAATTTATTAACAAATTCATCTATCAACATTTTAGGAGGTATTGAAAACATAGTCCAAACCCCATCTGTATCTAAATAGTTATAATGTAAGTAGGGGTATTTTTGATAATAATAATGCATTTTTGTTCACTTTTATTATATTTGTATAATGGCATTGTATAATAAGATTGTTATTTGTAAAGGTTTTATATAAGTTTTTCTTTTAACTTATCAATCTCTCGCCCAATCTCTAATAATTCGGCTCGCGAATTGCACAGACGGCACAACCATAGTTTCAAAATTTGCCCACTGGGGCAAGTTTTTATTTGTTTTCTAACACCTATACAAAGTTCGAAAGTTGATAAACAAAAAACCATAATTTTTTACTACTTTTGAACCAGTTATGGTATAATTGCATCAAAGGAAAATTTATGACGAAAAAATCAGAATCTTTATTAACCCCAGAAGAAATAGAATCTTATTTAAAAGCTATTGGGGAATTTGAGGCGCGTTGTGTAGTATGGCATATGCTTATACAAGAAAAACTTGTTAGTTTTCCAGACACTAGTATTGTACCACAATATTTTGATGTAATCACCACTGAACGAAAAAACGATGATTTTATATTTGATGAAGATATAGCAAAATATAAGGGTAAATACTCAGGAACCAGTGTTATATCTATGTCAGGTTTACCAGTACAAATTGTGTGTGAACCACAAAAAAATACAGAAGATTTTAAAGTATTCTGCCCCGAAACCAACATAGCTATTGTACCAAAAATAAAATCAAAAGAACGTATTTACGATTTTTTAAAAAAAGATGCTTTTGTTAAAGCAGAACTATGTATCAAAGCATTTTTATTACTTGTCGCATCGAAATTTAGTAAAACAAAAGGGGATAAAACAGACTTTATTAAAGCTGTTAATAATATTCACACTGGTTATTTGAATTTTTATTCTAATTTGCGTGTGAATAATTTGTACCATCAATTGATGGACGATGCTTTGATAACCCTTACAGAAATTACTCGTAAAACATTGTATAATATACTTATAGAACACAATTGGGATAGATTTGCCACTACTCAAAACCAAGCTAAAGAAATTTTAAAACAAAACAAGATGTTGATTTATCAATATGCACAAGATTTTGGCTATATTAATAATGCTCAAAGATTGATATACCATCAGAAAAATCGTGACACATTAGCTCATCCAGGAAAATATATGGATCGTATGTCTGTAGTTAAAAGAGATACCTATGAAACCATAATTGATTTTACAAATGTTATAAGAAACTTAACCCAAACAAATTTTATTGTCGGTATTTGTACAAATCCAAAAGATTCTCGACCAGAAATTAATATTTGGCCAGATGTAGCCAAATATTATGACATAAATAATAAATTTAACTATTTATATGTATACAATGTACCACGTGAATGGTTAGAATCTATTATAACATCTAAATGGTTAATAAAAGCCCCTATTACAAAAGAAATCGATTTAATAAAATATATAAGTGAACATTTATTGATAGATATGCTTGATCGGATGGATAAACCATTAAAAACCAAAGAGTTATTACAACACATAAAAGAAAATAATATACTTTCACAAAATGATATTGCCGAGTTATCAAATCTGATTTTTTCTCGTAATTCTACGGCTCACGAACATGTAGAAAGAGATGTTAATAAAACCGTAGATGAAATTGATAGAGCGAATAAACTATTACAAAAATTATTAGAGTTTCTAAAACAGAGAAATGACATTAAATTTTCTAATAGTAATTCTGTAGCAAAAGACGAATATGGTGATAGTTAATTAAAAAAATTATCTTTAAAAAGCTGTATTTCATGACCGATAGCTATTAAATCCATATAGTTATTGGCTCGCGAATTGCACAGATAGCGCAACCAGAGTTTACAAAACCGTCCACAAGGGCGGTTTTTTGTTTATTTTCTAATACTTTCGTCGAGTTCGAAAGTTTGGTTTTGAAAAATGGTAAAATTTTTGAACTTTCGAACTGTTAAACAATTATTTTTGTTTTTGTGGTGTTTTTATATAAGCAATTAAATCAGCCAAATTTTCTATTTTTGAATTATGCAAGTTGCCTCTGCCAGCCAACCCAACACCATGTATGCTGTGTGCATCAGAATTATAAAATTTATTTTTGTCTTGTAGTTCTGCTGGTACAGGCCTGTTTCGACGGCGTGGTTCGTTGATATTAGTTTTGTCGGTAAAATAATAATGACCACGATTTTGAAATTCATACCCATCCAACAATGGATATAGTGGTTTTAATATACTATTATTATTTGGATTTAAATGTGGGTGGCATAATATGATAGCTGTTTTTTCTTTGCTTTCTTTTAAAATTTGAAGAAGTAAAGGAACTATATTTAATTTATATGTATCTTTGTAAGAATATTTCTTTGAATCTATATTTTCCATAAAATTAAAAAGTTTTTGAGAAACTTCTTTACTAAAAACCAATATTTCTTCACCCCACAAAGCAAGTTCCATTCCTTGGATACAAGGAAAGTTAAGTTGTGCTGATATTTGTTTTAGTTGTTGTTCTTGCTGTTGGAACATTTTATAAGATGTGATACACATAGAATAATTGTTGCTTGGGCATAATGGATAAACATGGTCGGTTGCAACAAAGGCAGAAAAACCTTGCCTTTGATGTTCTTTCGCCATTTCAACAATATCGTCGCCATCAGAATAGTTCGTATGACAATGCAGATTTATTTTCATTTGTTACCATATATTGAGTTATAGCAAATATACAATATTTTTATGTGCTTTCAATAAATTGTTATTTTGTTTTTAAAATCTATAATTTTCTCTCTAATCTCCGCCAATTCGGTTCGCGAATTGCACATCGAGCACAACCAAGATATACAAGCCCGCCGATAAAGGCGGGTTTTTGTTTGTTTTCCAATACATACAAAGAGTTCGAAAGTTGAAATTAAGAAAGTGGTGAAAAATCACCACTTTCGAACTTTTACATATCATGCCCCAAATCAGGTTTGATATAATCGTTAGTTTTTGGAACTTTTTTTATAGCTTTTTCAAATATGGATTTTTTATCAAAATGTATCCCTGTTACTGTTTCTAGCCGGTTAATTAAATTATCAATATCTTGCTTTGTTGTATTTTTAATATCTTCCGGTCTAACACATCGTGCAAATTCATGCATTGCCCCATAAAGCAACATATTTTGTACTTTTTCTGGATTTATGTTGATTGGATATTTTTTGTCTGGAATTTTATTATAAAAATCTATAACGCGCTTGGTAAAATCCCAAGGCATCGAACTGGCTGGTGCAAAAGCGACAAAGTCATGATATACATTATCAAGACCAGCTAGTTCAAAATCTATCACAGCTATTTTTCCAGTGCTTTCATCATACATTATATTTGATGTTCTTAAATCTTTATGTGTCATAACAATAACTTCATCCGATATGTCTGCGGTCAAAAGATATTGTTCCGCTTGTTTTAATCTATTACTTATATTTTCAGGTAAAAATCCTTCAAATTTTGCAATAATATCTTCAGCATTATTTAATTTACCTTTGTTCATATTTTTAATAGATTCTGTGGCTGGTTTATATTCATAACTTGAATGCATAGCATTCAGAAAAATTGCCATTTGTTTTGCAATGTTATTTTTATGTTCTTCTGATAAAGACAGATATGTTGGTACATCAAATGCTTTGCCTGGTATAATTTTTTCTTTTATTATTTGTTTGTTCCCCAAGTTTTTTATTTCCACTAATTCTGGTAAAAGAACCCCTGTATCTGTAGTATGTGATTTTATTGAATCAATTATTTCATAACCACGAGTTTGTCTATGAAGATATCCAGGGTCTTTTTCTGGATTGTTTTGTTCTTTTGTCACAATTCCATGTTCGGCATCATCAGTAAAAACAGTTGAATGTGCACCCTTGCTTAAAATAATACGCATATAAAATCCTTTTTATCTTGATAATTATAACATAAATTTGTTTTTGAAATCTATTATTTCTTGGCCAATTTCCATCAAATCGGCTCGCAAATTGCACAAATTGCACAACCAAAAATTAAATCGCCCCTGTGGCGATTTTGTTTTTGGTCGTGTGCGACGGGACAATCATTGCGGTTTTTTATTGAAACTATGATTTTTCTGTTCTAGTATTCTTTCCTGATAAACCCAAGGGGTATTAAAATATGAATGGATTTGATAAAATAAATCTTGAAACAACACCAATACACATAATATATACATTCAGTAATAAAAACTTTATTGGCGCCCAACAAGAAAATAAGTTCATTGTAAACTGGCAAAACTATGGTTTTTTGCGGGTAATGTGTAACTATGATGGCAAAATTGTTGCGTATCATTGTGCTACAAAAATTCTGCCAATACCAAAATTAGTAGACAATTATAAACATAATTACTTGTACGCATTTACTGAATACAATCCTGAACATTTATCTGCGATAAAGTTCACAATTAAAATGACAAAATGCCGGGTATGGAACAGCAACGCACGTTGGGAATATAATTCACGCGACAGTTTGTATAAATTTATACACCCAAAGATTACAGCCAAAGGCGAATTGACAGAATACTTCCAAGTATTTGATAATAAAATCCAAACAGATTGTTTCTTTGATGATGTTATCTCATACGAAAACAAGACATACATAAAACAACCAGACCCAGAAATTACAAAATTGGTAAATTATTGGCTGGTTCAAGACGGATTTGTAAGTAAATTTGACAATACGAAAAAAAATATCAAAAACTTTTTTACTGGTCTGAAAACAAAAATAAAACAATAAAAAAACAAGAGGGGTAAAATATGAAAATAAAACCATTTGCAGGCGTGCGCCCACCAAAAGAATTGGCCGCAGAAGTTGCATCGCGTCCATACGATGTATTAAATTCAGCAGAGGCCCAAGCCGAAGCCGGTGAAAAATCATTGTTGCACATTATCAAACCAGAAATTGATTTTAACCCAATTGCCGATGAACATTCGCAACCTGTTTACGACAAAGCCGTTGAAAATTTCAAGTTATGGCAAGAACGCGGATGGCTGCGCCAAGACGATAAAGAAATGTACTATATCTATGCCCAGACAATGGACGGTCGCACACAATATGGACTGGTTGCGGCGGCAAATGTTGATGACTATATGACGGGCAAAATCAAAAAACATGAATTGACACGCAAAGACAAAGAAGACGACCGTATGATTCATGTGCGTATCCAAAATGCAAACATTGAACCTGTATTCTTTGCATATCCCGATGTGGCAGAGATGAACGAAATTGTCGCAAAATTTGTTGCAGAAAATGCACCAGAATATGACTTTGTTGCATCCGATGGTTTCGGTCATAAATTCTGGGCAATTCGTGATGATGCGATAAATGCGCGTATCACAGAAATATTCAAGAATATTCCTGCACTGTATGTGGCGGATGGCCATCACCGCACAGCCGCGGCGGCACGCGTTGGCGCAGAAAAGCGCGAACAAAACCCAAATCACACCGGAAACGAAGAATACAACTATTTCTTGGCTGTGATTTTCCCAGAAAGCCAACTGCACGTAATTGACTATAACCGTGTGGTGCGCGATCTGAACGATTTATCTGCTGATGAATTTATTGCAAAATTGTCTGAATCATTTGATGTTGTAGATACGGGCACCGGAATTTACAAGCCAACAAAATTACACAATTTTGGTATGTACCTGAACGGGCATTGGTACAGTCTGACGGCCAAAGTCGGCACATACAACGACAATGACCCGATTGGCGTGTTGGATGTAACAGTTCTGTCAAATTTAGTGTTTGATAAAATTCTGAACCTGGGCGATTTACGTACCAGCAAACGCATTGACTTTGTTGGTGGAATTCGCGGATTGGGTGAATTACAAAAACGCGTTGATTCTGGTGAAATGGCGGTGGCGTTTGCACTGTACCCAGTAACCATGCGTCAAATAATTGATATTGCAGACACTGGCAATATTATGCCACCAAAGACAACATGGTTTGAACCAAAATTACGCAGTGGTCTGGTTATCCACAAATTATCATAAAAATCGCCCACTTGGGCGATTTTTTAAGTGAATAGTGAAAAGTTAATAGTGAATAATGAATGAATACCCGCACGATTTATCGCGCGGGTGCATTAATTTAATGTTGCGCCGACTTTTTGTCGGCACACAAACACTATTCACTGTTCACTATTAACTATTCAGTAAATAACAATTGCCTCATGCGGGGCAATTGTTTATTTGCGCGTTCTGACCTTTGATAAAATCCGTGTCAGTATGTTTTTGTTCTGACGAATTGCATCTGCATATTTTTCTATTTCTTTATCGGTCATATCAATATTGTGTTTGTTTTTGATTAGATTATCAACAAATTCATAGCCAACTTTATTCTTTTTTAATTTTTGATATTCTATACGCAAGCATGTATCATACAAATCAAATAACTGGGTCTTGTGATATGACATATTTATACCATATTTTGCAAAAACAGATTTTGCAGCATCCAATTTGGATACATTACAACCACACACAATATAATAAAAATAATATTTTCCGCCACGACTGGTTAAAAAATTAATATGTCGCGCCATTGATGTTAAAAAATTAATGTCATATTCACGACTCATTGATGGCAATTCATAATCCATTATCGCAGAAAAATAATGTTTTCCATTTTTACTAATTTTATACCCCTTTTGCCCTTTTGGTGCAAACGAGTACACTATCAAACAAATAATTGTAATTGTCAACAATACTAAATCCCTATGCGGTGATTTAGTTTTAGCATAAATATCGATTCGTTTCCATATTCATTTGTATGGTTGGGATTTACACGATATATAAACCCAAACGCGCCATCTGTAAATTCACCCAATGGACACATATATGTTGCAGAAAACCGAACTTCACGAGAATTGGGACGCATATCAATTTCAGACAAACCAGCATTTGACATCATCAAATCATACCCACCGCCCGCACTTTCAACAACACTGTATTCTGCATATGGATAACGCGCATATCCACGATAAACCCCCAACGGCATTGTCGCCGCCAATGACAACCCACGCCATTGTGCGCCAACACCAAACGCATTAGAATACAGGTCTGACACATCACTGATAAATTCACCACCGCTGGCGCGGGTTTGCGCAAATGTTGCACGCGCCGTCAATGTTAAATCAGACAAAATATCATACTGCATTTCGGCATCAATGTATGTCGTATCGCCCCGCCCCAGTGCCAACAAACCATCCGTACGCGCACCCAATATCGTGTCAGATTCATGCGTACCACCAACCGATGTTGCGAAACTAAATTTATCGCCATGCCATCCTATATTCGCCGCCACCCCTGAAATTCCACCAAGGCGTGCCGGTGCATAGTTTTCTGATATTGCCGGATCGTTTTCCAACAAACCTTCATCTGTTATGCGCCCAGAAAATGCACGACCGCCAAACGACCAACGACCCGCAACAAATTCTGCATCACTGACAACGGCATCGTGCGCCAGATTTAATATCGGATTTGACATTGCAGTAAATCGCACCACACCATCTGTCAAATAATGCTGATACCCTGCCGCCAAGTTCCAACGACCAGATGTCCAATCAACCCGCATTGATTCCAAACCGTTCATATTGTCCGCATATGCGCGATTGCTGCGCGACATAGAAAATCCAAATTCACCAACTGTTACACGACTGTCGTTATCTTTACGCGTGGGCAATTCGCCCAATACATCACCCATATACAGCGCATGACGCGAAGAATCTGTATTCAATGCAAAACTGTTATTCCAAACGCGTGGCAAAGATATTTCACCATCTGCACTGGTTAAAATATCATATGCCGACATTTTTATTGTTGCCCCCCGCGGGTTTAATGCCCCCGACGGTCTGAACGCAGATTGGGATGCCGCCCGCCAATAAGAATTGCCACCCGTGGTTACAACATTTTCTGTACCATCATAATAGAACACTTTCAGATCTGGCCGTGTTGCGCGTTCCAAATTTATTAAGCCATACCCAAACACTTCCTTGAAAGTTTGCAAATATTCAGAATCTGCAATTCCAGAATATTGCCCTGGCAATTCATAACGATTTCGCAAATATGTAATTAAATCAGACTGATTTGCCCACGCCGCAGTTGATTCTGGATTTGTACCCAAATACGGCCCATCCGCAGTTATCGCCAATAACAAGAAAATTTGCTGTGGGTTCATATAATCAAATGCAGATTTAACAGTGCCTATTGCGCCCGCCATACTGGCGACTGCCGCCGTTGCATTAACCCCAGGCGCCGAAAAACACCATGGATCAACACTGCCGACACCGACACCCGCCACACCACATTTGCGGGCACGATAAACATTACTGTCGCTGTCCGTCCATGTAGATGTAACAATTTTTCCGGCATTACTATCAATACCTGTGTACCCAGAAATACTGTTGATACTGGATGTGCCATATTTATGTTGCACAGGAACAACCGACATAAACAAGTGTTCCAGGTCTGTGTATAATGCGGGCGCATAATTCTCAAAAGTGGCATCTGCCAATGCCAGGTTCTGTCCCATATTATACCCACCAACAGAATTAACAATTATTTGATTTTGATAATTACTGATATTCAGATACAATGCAGCCGCATATGTTGAAGGCAATTCATTTGTATTATCATCAGATGTATTTTGATTATACCGCGGATTTGTCGTTGTGCCATCAATATAAATACTGAAAGCATTACGCATCCCTGTTTCTGTGGTTAAATTATTCAATGCCAAATCTGCCTTGAAACTGTTTATTGTTGGATAATTATAATTATAAGAATCAGGGTGCAACGCGACATTTGCAATCGCATTCACAACATATTCACCAGAATTCATTAAACGTGCCGCATTCAGCATTGCCTGGAAAGTTTTAATATCTTCGGTGCCATTATTTCCACCACCGGTACGATAAACAACCAACTGAGCATTTGGAACAAATCCGTATGCATCCGCATCACTGCGACCGCCGGCCTCCCATCCGGCGATGATGCGCGCCGCCAAATTGGCTGTATCATCACCCACACCAAAAACAGTACCAGTACCCGATAAATCAAAATCTGTGTTTTCTGTCGTATCATCCAAGTCCGTTAAACTGGTACGATTGTAATATTTACGCGAAACCTTAATCGCCGCCGCAACAGCCGATGTACATTGGGACGAATCAGAACCATATGTACTGCATGCAGACTGTGCCGCCGAAACCTTGGACTTATCAACCCACGACAGTAAACCATCACCAATACTGCCATCGGGATTAACACCGTTTTCTGTAATCAGCGCAATTCCAACAGGTTTTCCATTCCCAGGTTCACCAACAAATGGCAATGTTGATAAATTAAATGGGGTATTATCACTGGCACGAATTGTCTGCCATCCGTTATACCCACGCGCCAGCGCATTATATGCCCGCGCCATCAGTAAATAATTATTAGGCTTCATATACTCAAAATCATCATTCAGATAAAACGTATCAACATCGTTGTCTGCAGTCGCCGCAGGTAAAGTATATGATGCGGTGGCACTGCTATCACCACCAGAACCGGAACCATCACTATTTGGACGGTTTCCACTGCTAGAACTGTTATTATTCTTGTTCCCTGGATCAAAAATATCGGTCAGCAAAAACAATCCCCCAACAACAGCCGCAGTTGCCGCGCCCGCCAACACCAACCCATGTGTTGTTGACAACCCACTGAACATACCGCCCGTACTGGCGGGGGTATTGCGCATATTATATTGTTTTATCTGGCGATCACAGTTTGACGCATCTGCGCCGTACATTTGCAAAATCTGGGCCGCGCGTATGTCATTGTTCATTATCGCAGTACAAACCACAGACAATCCTGTTGAATCAACATAATTTACATTTGCGCCACTGGCGATTAACATCTGAACCTGTTGAATATTGCCGTTTTTCGCCGCCGCTAATAATTTAGCCGCACCATCAAACGCATTGCCCGCCGCAAACGCAGACAACGGCGACAAAACCATAACAAAGAATAGAATTCGTATATATTTCACAAAAATTCTCTCTGTAATAAATAGTGTAGCATTGTCGTGCAAATATGTCAAAACAAAAAATCCCGCAAAAATGCGGGATTATATGCAACAGAAAATCAATTAATACATACGATCTATTTTTCTAGTAACAATTATTCTAATTGTTGTATCACATTTTGGTGTTTTTGGCTGTGCCACTGGTGCCGGGGTTTGTGCCACAGGCTGTTGTGCAGGCACAGGCTTTGCTGGCACAGGCTTCGCTGGTGCAGGCTTCACCGGTGCCGGTTTCGCCTTTTTCACAGGTTTGCGAACAGGTTGCTTTTTGCTTTCTTCGCATTCTTTCAATTGTTGACGCAGTGTGTCATTTGATTTATTAACGACACGGATAATTTCGTCTTTGCGTTTGTTTTCTTCATGACAATCTATCAAATCATTTTCAGCTTGTCCTAATTGTTCACGCAAATCCAAAACCGTATCATTCAACGCGACAACATCACCAATTGCACTTTCTTTTTGTTCTTCACAATCTTTGCATTCTTTTTTATAAGAACCGCATTTGCCCATACTTAATGCAGCCGCAATCAGCAACGCGGCAACCGCGCCACCCATACCATATTTGTACATTTTAGCCTTTTTGGCCGCCGCAGCTATTTTTTCTTGTTCTGCGACCTTTTCTGCGTTAACCAGTTCTGTTAAAACATCTTCTGGTTTTTCATCTAATATTGGCGTTACTGTCAAACCAGTAACATCCGCTTCATAGTAATTATGTTCTTCTTTGTTATATACAATATATTTACGACGTGTTACACCATCATCTGCGCTGAAATTTTCAGCTGCATACAGTTTACCATCAATGTTTACAACAACATCGCTTAATTTTGTTATAGCCATTGCATTCCTCCTTTGGTTTACATTGTGCAATGTTTTTATTTTCAGATTAAATATAGACAAATATTTTATATTGTCAAGTCTTTTTGTATTTTTTTTCTTTTGCTGCGGTGGTTTTTTTGTTATAATTAGCCTTATATAGAGGGGAAATGAGATTTAATATACTGTTTTTTGCAGGATTTATGTTATTTGTGCCTGCTGTTTCTGGCGCGGCGACGTGTTCGCGTGCAAATTTGACACGGTGTCTGGATTCTGCATGCGCGCTGAATATTGGGTCTAATCCGGCGGCACGGTGTCAATATTGCGGAACATCTGCGGCGGGTGTGCCAGATTCCACAATGCGCAATGTATCGGTTGGTGGCATAACGCGATATAACATATCTGCACGTGAATTACGAAACGCGCCAACGGATGCGGGTGCGCGTTATGCATGGGCAACACGTAAATGTTTGGCTATTTTACCAGATTGCACCGCGGACGACGTAACAGAAACATATGACACTTTAATAGAACAATCATGTCGCGCGGCGGGTGTAAACGCACAAATGGAATCAATTCGTAAAAATATGGTTCAGACAAAAAGTGCAACTGTATGTCAATCAACCATTAATGCGTGTATGACCAATGACAATAAGTGTGGTGCGAATTATGTAAATTGCGGGGTTGATTCTGATTTTGATAAATTCTTTTCTACGTGTGGCATTGATGCATTGGGGTGTGATGAACATTTATCAACTGTTCGCAAAAAATTAATTGACGACCGTGAACAAATCAAAAAACGTGCCGCCGATGCATTGTCTGGCATTGTTAAATCGTACCAAGACACACGAAACAGCAAACTGAAATCAACGCGCACAGGTTGCGACAGTGGTACATTGCGCGATAATTGCATAAAAACGGTTTGTTCGCGCAATATGGCAAACAAATGTGATGCGGAACACCCAGACGAAACCGCAATGGCGACCCAGTTATGCAAGTTCTATGATACGGCATGTGCAACACTGAAATAAAACGGCGGATAAAAATATGAAAAACATTAAAAATGGTATTTTCGGCGGAATTGTTGCATTGATTATGTGTGGTGCAAATGCCGCAAATGTTGTTGCGCGCCCAACCACGGCCAGTGCGCGTCCAACCGCCGCCCGCACAAACAATGCAGAAACGCGTATGCCGACGCTGATGTCCCAGGTGATTAGTGCGACGACAACACTGGGAAACAATAATGTTGCTGAAACTACAACCGCGACAGAAACAACTGTTAATCCCACCGCTGTAACAACAGAAGAAACGCCTGTTATCATAGAAGATAAAACAACGCAATTTGACCGTATATTAAGTGCGAACAGTAACACCCAAACCGATGCGGCATCAAATGCGCTGGCGGATATGGTTCGTGCCCAACGTGCCGCGTTGGATGCGGCATCGGCGATAAACACACGCACGGCGACCGGGGCGAACGCATGTGATTCTGGGCTGCGCGCGTGTATGACAGAAAAATGCGGTGCAAATTTTACAAAATGCGCATTAGATGGCGACACCACGTGGGGTAACAAGATGGAAAATTGCCGTCTGCGTGTAAAATGCACTGGGGCAGAATATGCCGCCCTGGCACCAGAGATAAAGGCAGATCGTGATATGCATGCCACCATTTCATCATACACGGAAATCGTTGACTGTGGTAACGAATACAATAACTGTATCGTAACAGAATGTGGTACAACATTTAACAAATGCCTGGGGAAATCTGCGGGCGATAATGCGATTGCGAAATGTAAAATTATTGCCGATCGTTGTCGCGCAATGGACAGTGGACTGTCCGCACGCGTATCATGGGTGTTTGGCACACTGCGCCAGAATGCAGAAAAGCAAATTGCATCAGATGAAAAACGTCTGTATGAATTACGCGACCAAATGGCGACCCAATGTAAACGATTGGGTGCGATGTTTGATGAACGCACACTGGACTGTGTGTTTACGGTTAATTTCTGGGCGAATAATTCCGACACACCATACGCATCGCAAAAACGGTACGCCGGTGATACATTTGATTGCACCCAGGATTGGTTTGGTGTTGATGTTACAACATTCCGCGAAAACGCATATCGTCTGACACGTTCCCAAACGGCGGCATCATCTGCAATGTTGGGTGCGGGCGTTGGTATTGCGGCGGGCGCGATATCATCGGGCGCAATAAATCGTGCAATTGACCGAACCAAGGCAGAAAAAGAATTAAAAGACGCATGCAGCGACCAAGGAATGAAACTGGATAAAAAGACTGGTAAATGTATTGATGCCAATGGCAATACCATAGAAACCGACGAAAACGACGCGACATCAACAGACGATAACGATTCTTCTAATGCAACAACCTCCGCCAGTAGCAACAGAAACGCCCAAGTTGATATTACTACCCTTGCCCAAAATGGTCGCTCTTTTCTAACCAACTTCCACGCCGCAAATACCAATGAAAATAGTCAATATGAATCAAGTGAAAAAGTAGACGTCAAACCGACCGCCTCCCAGGGTGGGGTACAGACTAACAATTTGTCAACGCCAGAACAAAGAAACGAAGATAATATGATTGAACAAACAGAAATTCTTGATCAAAATGTATCAACGCAAGGTTCGTTTGATATAACGGATGCAACAATGTCCGACTATGCTTATTTTGAGTTTGCTGACAATGGACAAACAAGATTCCACCCTATGACACTTACTGCACGAAAAGGCCAATTTAGTATAAAATTTGATAATGGCGTACTATTAAATGGCGAGGTCAGTTGTAATGATACAAAAGGTGATACAGTTCATCGGTCAACAAAACCATCTAATACATTCACATCTACAAACAATGGTAACAATTGTTGGTGCAGATTAACAAACACACAATACAATGATTGGTTTTATGTAGATTTCTCAGATAATCCCGCAACAACTTGTGGCAGTGCTTGTGCATCTGAATGTTCACAGCAAATCTGGGACGACGATTATCATTTACACCAATTTATAAACGCAAAAATAAAATGACGCAAACGATTAAAAAATTTTTTCTGATTTTTGTGTTGGCACTGGCGATGCCGGTGGGGGTTGCGTTTGGTGATTGTGTATCTGATACGATGAATGCGTTGCGAAATGGCGACTTGACGAATTCCCCAGAATTTCGCGCGTTTGAGAAATCAATTACAGATTCAGAAAATAAAAAATACAACGCATTCGCAAACAAAATTCCGGGCTATATGAATGGGCTGATGGATCTGAAAGAAAACGGCAATATTGTCGCCACAATCCAGGTTGTTTGCACCGGCACGCAAAAATATTCTGAATGCGAATACACGTGCATTGATGGCGATTGCGATGAAAATCCACAGCAAACATTTATTGCGCGTCAATCTGGGGCGCGTGTCGGGAAACAACTGACTGGTTATATTTATCGCGAATACAGCACCGAATATTGTAGTAATTTGGCACAATACCGTGGACGTCAATCCGCCGCACCAACAGACGATGATACATCCATCGCCACAGCAAACACGCAATACCACACCATCAGTGGTACGGTTACCGATGCTGCAACGGGTAACGGATTGGCGGGTATAACCGTTACTGCAAACAAAGTCCCCGTAACCACAAACGCAAATGGTAAATATGCAATAAGCGTTCCAACATCTGTACTGACAATGTCTGTATCAGACCCCAATAAACACTATAATGACACCAAGGTTACGATTAAATCTGACACCCAGACTAAAAACATTACTATGGATGGCAAGGTTTGCACATTATCAATTGCGAATGCCCAATACGCCACATATCGTGACAATAAATGCACGGTTACATTATGCAAATCTGGATACGAACCAAACGCCGATAAAACCAAATGCCAAGAATTAAAAACAACATCTGTGCGTACAATTACCGGCGTAATTACAGATGAAAATACAGGCAATCCATTACCTGGTATTACAGTATATACCGCCACTGGCAGAAATGCCCTGACAAATACAGATGTTAAAACAGATACAAATGGTATGTATAAAATAACAAATGTACCAGATACTGTAAAAACTATTTATTTTGTGGACCCTAATAAACGTTATATGGATAAAGATATTAATATCGCATCTGATGCAACTGTTGTAAACTATAAACTAGCCGGTATGCCGTGCAACATTGCAAATGCATCATCTGCGGCATACCGCGATAATAAATGCACCGTTATCAGTTGCAGTGGAAATTATACCCCATCAAAAACCAATGATTCTTGTACGCCAGATGATGACAATGATGATAAATATGACCCACTAGATAATTATAATGATACAAAAAAACCTGATACACCATCACACCATGGTCGTATGTCAATGGCACCAGATGACAAAATATCAAAACAAACAATACAAAATTATCAATTTACGGTTATAGATGTCAATACAAGGAATAATTTATCTGATGTAACTGTTACAAACACAACATACGATCCAAATAAACATTATAAAACCAATAATAATGGGTCGGTAACGTTCCCAGTTATACCAGAAACGGACAATAATATAACCTTAACATTGACTAATTATGAAACTGAATCTATCAGAATTAATACAAATGATAAATCAACGTATCAAACCGTTGAATTAACTGGCAGGAATTGTAAATCAGATGTTGATAATGCAAAAACAGCACAATATCGCGACAAAAAATGTACAATATTGAAATGCGCAGATAATTCATACCCACAAAACAACGAATGTCCAGAACCGCAAAGTACAACACCACCCGCCCCGGTGGCAACAACATCGCGCACAACCACACAACCCACGGCAACACCACCCGCCCCGGTGACAACAACCACAAATACATCACCAGCACAACCAGATAAACCAAAACCTGAAAAACCAGTCACGATTACAGGAACCGTCAAGGACAAGCTGTCTGGCAACAATTTATCTGGGATACGTGTCAAAGATACCGCCAGTGGTAAATCTGCAACAACAGACAAAAATGGTAAATTCTCTATATCTGGGGTGGCGGATACTGGGCCAGTAAATTTAGTAATTGAATCATCACATTATACAGGTGGCGTTTCTGTTTCAACAACCAACGATGCAGGAATTATTTCCGCAACAGGTAATGATTGCACTAAATCCATTGCGCACGCAACAAACGCATATTACCAGGATAACAAATGCACATTACAAGAATGTGCAGACGGTTATGACCCAAAAAACAACAAATGTGAAAAAAAGACGGAAGAAAAAAACACCACTGCCCGCGGTGCGGCGACACAAACAGAACCAAAAACAAAAACCGCGCAACAACCCCAGGTTAAATCTGATGCGCATAATATTTCTGGGACTGTGATTGACAAACGTTCCAGAAACCCATTAAGCGGTGTAAATGTTTGTGTTAATTCTAATTGCGTCAACACCGCAGATGATGGCACATTTACATTGTCGGATGTTACAAAAAATACTGCACGATTAACTTTTACTGTTAATAACTATAAATCTGATTATAAAACGGTTTATGGATTCCAAGACAAAATTGGAAACTTTGCCCTGGAAGGAATTGAATGTAAAATTGATAATGGGACCGGTTATTATCAAGATAACGCTTGCAAACTAAACAAATGTAACAAAGGCTATACACAAGATGGAAATAACTGTGTAGCAAAAGCAACAAATACAAATTCCAAAAAAGAATCAGACAAAAAAAGGGATGATAAATTAATAGACGTAAAACCTATTTTGGGTGACGAAGTGGTTACCACAAGCCAAAATAATCAAATTACTGAGACAAAAACTCGCACGATTACAGGAACTGTTACCGAAGAATTTGGATATATGACAGAACTGTCTGGCGTTACTGTAACAGATGTCGCGACAGGAAAATCTGTAAAAACAAAATCAGACGGAACATATTCAATATCTGGCGTATCTGATGATGATGTGACATTGCGATTTACACGTGATAAATATGCTGTCAAAGCCGAAACAATACACAAAGGAATTAATACATTGGATGTTAAATTGATTGGTCAAACTTGTACACCATCTAATGCAAAACAGAACAGTGGTTATTATAGTGCAAATTACGGCGGTTGTTGTGCAGAACAAAATTCTTGCAATACGGGCTATCAATTAAACGTTTGTTTCTGCGAAATTATAGAACAAACACGTAATGAAACACTTGAACGCGAAAAAGAAGAGAAACAAGCTGAAAAAGATAAAGTCGCAACCCCATACGAAATAAAAACTGCGATTGATAACGCCAAGTTAACAAATCCGGCACTTGCGCGGGCATTGGGTGATATATCCGTTTCAGGAAACAATCAAATTGAATGTGAAAATATTTCAACAGAATCCGATTGCAACAAACAAAAAGATAAATGTTTGTGGACAGGAAGTCTGTGTATAACAATACCAACACCCGCATCAGATAATTGTTCTGGGAAAAAACAATTACAATGTAAAAAGAAAGATGGCTGTGAATGGAAAAATAAACAATGTGTAAAAATCGCACAACCAGAAATGTCAGACGACAATAGCGAAGACACAGATGAAACAGAAACAAAATGCAACAAATTGAAAGAACAAGACAAATGCAATGCAAATGATGCTTGCTCTTGGAACGGG
>CAMOFE010000011.1 GCA_946613195.1 uncultured Alphaproteobacteria bacterium | reverse complement strand
TTTCACCAACAACGAAAACATCACCAATTTTTAATGTTCCTTGGCGTATCAAGATTGTTGCAGCTGCCCCCAGACCTTTTTCCATTTTCGCCTCTACCACGTGGGCAACAGCCGGCATATCTGGGTCTGCGCGCAAATCCATCATTTCTGCCTGTAACAAAATTGCTTCTTCTAATTTATCCAGCCCTGTTTTCTGTTTTGCGGATATTTCAACACATTGAACATCGCCACCCATTTCTTCTACTTGGACTTCTTGCTGTAACAGGTCTGTTTTGACGCGGGTTGGGTTTGCTTCTGGCAAATCGCATTTGTTAATCGCGACAATAAACGGTACATGTGCAGCACGAATATGATTTATCGCCTCTATTGTCTGGGGCATAATAGAATCGTTTGCTGCAACAACCAATACGACAATATCTGCCATTTGCGCACCACGTGCACGCATCGCAGTAAATGTTTCGTGGCCTGGGGTATCCAAAAATGTTATCATACGACCAGACTTGGTTTTAACTTCATATGACGATATATGCTGGGTTATTCCACCCGCTTCGCCGGCGGCAACATTTGCATTACGAAACGCATCCAACAACGATGTTTTACCATGGTCAACATGCCCCACAACAGTTACCACAGGTGCGCGTGGTCGCAAGTTTTCAGGATTTGGTTCGCGTTCCAAAATTTCTGCATATGGTTTTACAACAACGCGTTTAACTGTTGCACCAAATTCAGTTGCAACCAGTTCAGCGGTATCTGCATCAATAGATTGATTAACAGATGCCATCATGCCCATTTCCATCAATTTTTTAACGACATTGCCAACCTTTTCTGCCATTGCCGCCGCCAAATCTTTGACAGTTATTGTATCGCCCAAGACAACTTCGTGCGCGACTTTTTGTGGTGCATTAAATATTGCGCGTGCTTTTTCACGGAATCGTTTCAGTGATGCTTCGGACCGACGGCGATTTGCGCCACGAATTCCGATTTCATCATCGTCATCATCTTCGCCCCCCATAACAATATCATGCAGGGAAATTTTTCCTGTTTTCTTGAAACCTTTCTTGGGCGATGCCATTTTTGGTCCACGAAAATCATCATCGTCTGATGCGTTGCGCGATTTGTTGCGTGATGCAGGTTGCGCCGCATGTGAATGTTGCGCGCGCGGTGCAGGAACAGGTTCTGAAACAACATCATCATTTTGTTCAGAATCTGAATCAGATGCGTTTGTTTTTGACGCCAACTGGGACTTCACTTGTTCATATTCACGCGATTCGCGTTCAATTTCCGCCTCGCGCGCGGCGCGTTGTGCTGCCTCTTGCGCTTCGCGTTGTTTGCGTTCTTCTTCGCGGGCACGGGCGGCCTCTAATACGGCACGCAGTTTTTCATCAGCGGCATTGCGCGGTGCAGCCGTTGGTGCAGTTGGTTCTTCACGCAATTCGCGTGTCCCCGGTGCCACAACACGGCGTCTGCGTTCAACAAAGACCGCATCGCCTTTTTTGCTGTGGACTGCATCCATCGTAACAGATTTTCCAAGTGTTAATGTCGCCATAAAAAACCCCCGTTTTTTATTATTATTCTTCGTCTTGTTTTATTCCGTACGCGATTTCACGCGCTTTCATAATTACACGTGCTGCCAAGCGATTTGACATCGTATCTTCGCCCAAGATTTCAACCAGTTCATCAGTTGCCAAATCTGCCAAATCTGATAGTGATTTGATGCCGTTTTCACCCAGTTTCATTATCGTTGGACGTTTTATAAAGTCAAATTCCAGCAAGTCATCAGACATGCCCAGTTTATGACCATTGTCCTTGTAATCTTGTTCAATTTTGACCAAGTAATCTTTGGCGCGTTTTTGCAGTTCCGTGGCCAGTTCTGTATTAAATCCTTCAATAGATTCCAATTCAGCAATATCCACAAATGCAATTTCTTCTATTGTGCGGAAACCTTCGGTAATTAACAAGTGCGCAATCATTTCATCAACATCCAATCCACGGATAAACAATTCTGTCTTTTCCTTAAACTCTTTGGCGCGACGTTCTTGTTCTTCGGTTTCGTTCATAACATCAATATTCCATCCCGTCAGTTGCGATGCCAGACGCACATTTTGACCGCGACGACCAATCGCCAATGACTGTTGATCTTCGGTAACAACAACAGCGGCTGTACGGCGGTCTTCGTCAACGATGATTTTTGCAACCTTGGCTGGCTGCATTGCGTTCACGATAAATACAGCCGGGTCTTCGGAATACAATATAACATCAATTTTTTCACCGTGGCATTCGTTAATAACAGGCTGAATACGCGTACCCTTGATACCAACAGTCATACCGACCGCATCAATAGATGGGTCTGCGGTTTCAACGGCAATTTTTGCGTGTGAACCAGGTGCACGTGCCACAGATTTAATTTTAATAACACCTTCGTAAATTTCAGGCACTTCTTGGACAAACAATTTTTCCATAAACATCGGATGTGTTCTGGTCAGAAAAATTTGTGGCCCAGAATTAGAACGCGCAACATCCATAATCAATGCACGTACGCGATCGCCCGCCGCCAAACGTTCACCTGGGATTAATTCTGAATTTTTAATATAACCTTCGGCCTTGCCGTTAATATCAACATAAACACTGCCAAATTCAACACGTTTAACAACCCCCGACACGATATCGCCGATATTATCCTTAAACTCTTCATATTGGCGACCTTTTTCTGCATCACGAACACGACCAGTCATAATTTGTTTTGCGGTCTGGAACGCCATACGACCAAATTCTGGTTCTGGCAACGGATCTTCTACGACATCGCCGACCGACGGATTTTTTGCATATTTCTTGGCCTGGGCCACAGTCAACATAGTATTAGGATCGTATTCTTCACCACGCGATTGAGGGGATTCAATAACCTCAAACAAGCGTTTTACATATATTGCACCGTTTTTACGGTCAATGTTTGCAACGATATTAAATTCTTCACCATATTTGTGTTTTGCGATTTTTGCGATGGCCGCTTCCAGTGATTCAATAACAATTTCTTTATCAATCATTTTTTCACTGGCCAAAGAATCAATCGCCAATAACAAATCCTGACGTGGCATAGAAACAAAAGACATCCGTTTTTTCTCCTTGGGTTATAAACGTCTTTATCTATAAGGGCGGGGTTTCCCAACCCCGCCCTTAAAAATAACTTTTTTAAGAACAATTTATATTATAACGACGAATCGCATAATTGCAAGTAATTTCTGAATTGCAAGTTGTAATAATCTAATTTATACTGGGGATTATGAGAATAATAGATAAGTATTTTTTGCGCCAGTTGATATTGGTATTTGTTATGTTATTGCTGGTACTGACGGGACTGGCATGGATGGTTCAGATTATGTCCATGATGAAGTTCTTGTTAAATTATGGCGTCGCAGTCAGCAGTTTTTTATCCCTGACGTCTATGATGATTCCGTTTATTATATCAATAATAATACCGTTCGTTATATTCATTGCGGTAATATTTGTTTATAATCGGTTAATTACAGATAACGAAGTTTCTGTTATGATGGCATCAACATTATCACCGCGCCAAATTGCACGGCCTGCACTGTGGTTGGCGGGGGTGTTAACTGCTGCACATTTGATATTAAATTTGTTTATCGTTCCATCAACCCAGTCTAAATTTTATGACACACAATGGAATTTACGGTATGGTTTGGCGCATCTGAAACTGCAAGAATCTGCATTTACAGAATTATCGCATGGGATGGTTGTATATGTGGACAAGGTGTCCGGTCATGATTTATCAAAAATAATGTTGGCAGATACCAGAAATCCAAAATCTGAAATGATAATATTTGCAGAACGCGGAAAATTAGTATCTACGCCACGCGGATTATCAATTGTGATGACGAACGGTTCGTTGCAAACCAATGGTCGCACCAGTGCGATTGGCACATTTGACAGTTTTGATATGAATCTGAATATGGTGGACAAAGGCGGTGATTCTGGATTTCGTGTACGCCGTATGTCAACATATGAATTATTAGCAAATGTATTTGATAATGATACAGCAAAACGCCATAAAACAGTATTATCAGAACTGGCGACACGACTGTTGGGACCAATAATGAATTTAATTTTGGTTGCGATGTGTTTGCTGATATTATTGCGAACATCACTGTTACGCCGCCGCGCCAGTTTTGCGCCCGTATTGTCAGTTGCTGTAATGGCGGCATCAATGGCGGCATTTATGTCTGCAACAAATATGCTAACCAGTTTAACAGATTTAATGTTGCTGACGATTGGGGTATTCGCTTATTTAGGTACAGCATTGGTGTTATTGATAAAAAAATGAAACAATTATATGTACTTTTGATTGCGTTAATATCTGGACCAGTGTTTGGTGTGGCACTGGATGTCAATCAACCAAAAACAATTGTCGCAGACAAATTGGAATATGATGTAAAATCTGAAACTATTAAAACATCTGGAAAAACCCAGGTTACTAATCAATCTGGTCAACGAATGACCTTGTTGGATGCATATATTTCTAAAAACGGTGCTGTATCTGGCGATGATGTAAAACTGTGGTTGGGTGATCATGTATATGTAGAAGCAGATTATATTGAACGCAACGGGGGTATTACAACCGCACACGATGCACTGTTTACAGCATGTGATGGATGTGATGATATTGGGAACGCATGGACAATTTCTGCATCACTGTTTCGTCATAATGCAGATACGCGTATGATTTCATTTCACAACCCTGTATTCAGAACATATTATGACATCCCAGTATTATGGTTACCATATATAACCATGGTGGACCCCAGTGTTAAACATCAGACGGGATTCTTGTATCCTGATTTGGAATCAACAAATAATATGGGTACCCAGATAAACATTCCGTTTTATATATATTTATCAGACATTCATGATATGACTGTGAAACTATCTTACTTAACCAAGGAAAACCCACTGTTTCAACTGGAACACAGATTTAATGGTCCACATTCTGAATTCAGAACTTTTGGTTCATTTACACATAATCGTGATGGTGATAATCGTTGGCATATATCAAATCGTGATGTTATTGAAATGGGCGATAATGTACGCGCAACAATATTTTTAGATCGCGCATCTGACAAAACCTATTTGCAAAAATATGGTTTTTATAATGACCAGCCATATTTGGATTCAGGCGCAACCGTTGAATTATTTGGAATGTCTGGATATGTCGTTGCAGATGCGCACATCTTCCAAGAATTACGCGAATCAATCGGTATGTCTTTTATACCGAATGGAAACATTTTGCCAAACATTCGTGGAATATATCAAACAACACCTTTGTTTCGTGAAACATATGCTGTTTTTAATACTGATATTTTAGGTGTATCTGGGTCAAAAAAATCAACACAACGCATTATTGGAAATGCCGAAATTGTCAGCCCTTGGACATTATGGGGTGGGAATCGTGTAACCGCAGCATTATCAGCCAGATACGATTTATACAATTTTCACAACACTGAAATGATAGATGGCACAGAATTTTCTGGATTAAAGAACAGATTTTTACCCAGTGGTTATGTTGAATGGTCGCTGCCTTTGGCGCGCCCATCAGACAGTTGGACACAAATTATTGAACCACGTGCCCGATTAACAATTATGCGTGAAATGGACAGGGAACAATTTGCGTTATCTAACGATTCGGCGGGCGCATTATTGTCAGATGCAACGTTGTTTTCTGACAATAGATTTTCTGGATTAGATTTGTGGGAAAACGGAACTTTTGCAGATTATGGTATGCGGTGGGCCGCGTTTAATCCGCATGGGCATATGGTGGAAATTTTTGCTGGGCAAACTTATGATTTCACAGACAGGGCTGATACAGACCCCAACAGTGGCTTTCATAACGGCGCATCAGATTATGTTGGACGCGTTGCGTATAATAATTTAGATTGGTTGGAATTATCAAATCGTTTTCGCCTGGCCCAAGATACAGGCGCATTGCGACATATGGAAACATCTGCGCGATTGGGTGGGGGGCGTAATTTTATTAGTCTGGGTCATATTTGGTCGCGTCAGTTTATTGATGCATTAACCGTACGCGATACAATAAACGAATATTCTGGGGGCATTGGTATTGGTTTGACAGAACGTTGGTCTTTTCGTTTTGATGCAATATATAATGCAACATATGGTCGTTTTCATAGACATACGGGCAGTTTGTTTTATAATCATCCGTGCTATTTTATGTCGTTTGGTTATAAACGTGATAACGCTGTTAAACAAGACTATGTCGGGACAACGACTTTTCAATTCAGATTTGGTATAAATATAAACGGTAAAAAATATTAAAAAGGAAAGGGAAATGAATATGAAAAAAATATTATGCGCATTATTTATAATGGTTGTGTTACCAGGTTACGGTGCCAGTGTTGTTGCAACCGTTGGTGGTGCGCCAATTACAGACACAGATATTACTGCACGAACAAAATTAATGGCGCGCCAAGGCAAGGTTTCTGCAAACAATCGTAACGTTGCACTGCAAAGTATTATTGACGACAGCGTTAAATTAAATTACGCATCAAATTTTGGTGCAGTGCCGTCTGATGCTGATGCAGAAAAAGAATTAAAACGTATGAATTTGACAGATTTAAGCGCATCTGAACGTGAAATGGCGTTACGCGCGATTAAGTCAGAAATCGCATGGCAAATTGTCGTTGCACGCACAGTATTGCCAATGGTTGATGTTTCCCCAGATGATATTGCGCGCGAAAAACAAAATATTGCGCGCACCCAAGGATTGCCAATAGAAATGACTATTGTGCGTTTGACAGATGTTCCAGATTCTATTGCGACAAAATTGACCAAACCAAAATCATGTGATGACGCAATCGCCCAGGCAGAAATGATGGGGGGCGCACCACAAAAATTTACAGCAAAACAATACGAACTGGCACCTGATGTTCGTAATATCGTGGCGAACCTGGGACGATTAAATTGGTCTAAATCTGATAATGGCACGATTTATCTGGTTTGTGATTCTAAAAAAACAGCAGAATATGGAAAACTGGATGAAATAATTAAACAAAACGCAACATATAAACAGGCAATGCAAATGGCGGAACAACAATTAAAACAACTGCGCCGCAAAGCCGTTGTTGTCATAAATGATAACAGATACAAATTATGAAAAAAATATTATTTGATTTAACGGATGCAGAATTAACCGAATTTTTATCTGAATTGGGGCAACCGCGTTTTCGTATGAAACAAATTCGCGACTGGTTAAATCGTGGCGCACCAAATTTTGACGTGATGAAAAACGTGCCGATTGATTTGCGAAAAAAATTGGATTCTGTTGCGCAAACACTGCCTGTCAGTATTGTAAAAAAACTGGAATCATCGGATGGTGCAACAACAAAATTCTTACTGGAATTAAACGACTGTGAACAAATTGAATGTGTTCTGATGCGCACCAGTTATGGTAACAGTGTCTGTGTCAGTTCCCAGGCCGGATGTGCCATGGGATGTAAATTTTGCGCCAGCACTTTATTAGGTGTGAAACGAAATTTAACAGTCAGCGAAATTTTTTCACAAATACTGGTTGCACAATGGGAACTGCGGCAAGATAAATTTTCAGACAAACCGATTCGCCCAAATGGTGATGCGAATAACAATGATGTATCGCATATTGTTATTATGGGTACTGGTGAACCATTACAAAACACAGAAAATGTTATCGGATTTATGGAACGCGCAAATCATGATATGGGTATTGGATGGCGGCGTATAACACTGTCAACTTGTGGAATTGTACCTGGAATAAAAAGACTGATTGAATGGGGACGGCCGATAAACCTGGCGATATCATTGCACGCACCAACTGATGAACTGCGCAGCAAAATAATGCCAATAAACAATAAATATAAATTGTCTGATGTGTTGGCGGCATCCGATGAGTTTACCGCAACACACAACCGCCAGTTGATGATTGAATACATATTGCTGGGCAAAAAGAACGATAAAGGCGAAACAGAATTATATAATTGTACACCCGAATATGCAGAAAAATTATCAAATTTGTTACGCGGTAAAAATTGTATGGTAAATCTGATACCGTGGAATACGGTTGATGAACGCGACTTTGCATCCCCATCTGGTAATGCGGTGCATCGTTTCCAAGATATATTAATTAAAAACGGTATTCATACACGCATACGGCGTGAACGCGGAAACGACATCGGTTCTGCATGCGGACAATTAAGGCTAAATAATAAAAAAGGGAAATAAAATGCAATTACGTTATATTACTTGTTCTGACCCACGCGAACATAATTCTTTTGATGAATTGTTTGATTTGTGGAATATGAATAATCGCATTGAAATTGCAGTGCAAATGCATCCTGGGAAAGTATCCCCAGGGACAGATAGATATAAATGGGTTAATGAATTAGTAAACGACAAATTATTATTTAATTTTTATAGATGTAATTTTGCGATACATATTAATTTAGATTGGTGTGATGATATTTGTAATGGAAAGATTCCAGATGCATTAATGCCTTTATTCCAAGCGAATCAATTATATCGTCCGTTGGTGCAACGTATTCAATTAAATATGCCTCAATATACCGCAGATTCTTTTGATGCGAATAAATTAAAACGTGTGATTGATGCTTTCCCGGACAAAGAATTTATATTGCAATATAATAATAGAACAAAAAATGCTGTTGAAAAATTATCTAAAACAGATGCGCGTTTCAGTTTATTGTATGATGCGTCTGGGGGATGCGGTATTGAAACAGAACAAATTCAATCACCATTTATAAAAAAATCTACGGGTTATTCCGGTGGATTTTCGCCTGAAAACATTTCTGATAAACTTGATAAAATTGCATCTGTATCTGGCAATCGTAATGATATTTGGATTGATGCCGAAGGGAAATTAAAAGATGCCAACAAAAAATTTGATATTGCACGCGCAAAACAATATATTAATAACGCATTACAGTGGCAACAAAATCAAAAATAAATAAAACGCCCTGCTTTATCAGGGCGTTTTATTTATTGCGCAAAGAATCGTTTATACACGCGTTCGTTTATCTTAACCGGATATGTACGAATCAGAAACGCATTATAATCATCTGTTATTTCGCGCGCGTACATTTGCGCCAATTCGGCACGCACCGCCTTCATTTTCGTTTCATCAATAACAGGTTTTGTTTCAGATTTTATACTTAATACATAAAATGCATCATTCGCAGACACAATCGTATTTGCACCAATCTTGTTATTAAACGCCGCAGACAACACTTCGGCAGGCGCGCCCCCCGTACGCGTAATTGTTGCAATACGCGGTGATTTAATATTGCCAGAATCGTTTAATTCAACCAATATTTCATTTGCACGAACATATGCCTGCTTTTTCAACGCATCGCGCGCCCAATCTGCGGTTAATTTATTTTTCACAGAATCAAATTCTGCGTTATGTTCTGGTGTTATTTTGTTAACACGCATAATAACAAAACCGCTGTTTGTTTCAATCAGTTCACTTTCTGCGCCCGCATCCATCTTGAATATACGTGCAACCATTTTATCGGTCAGTATTTCGTTTGCTGGATGATTGTTGGCATCAAATTCCGGCAACTCTACATATTTGACTTTGTGTTTTTTTGCCGTATCCGCCATTGATTCGCCGGCGATAATATCGTCTTCTACCTTAACCGCTAAATCGTAACCTGTACCATAACTGTCGGGTTTAGACATATCAGCCGGTATCAAGACATACGATACCGCACGTGTTTCTGGCACAGTGTGTGGATTTTGTGCATAAAATGTGCGTAAATCTTCATCTGTTGGCACACCTGCCTTGAAATCAGAAAATTTAACAACCGCATATTCTATATTACGTGTGGCATAGCGCGCATTATACAATGCATCTGCGGCAAATTGCGGAACATTCATAGGCACCGCAATTGGACCCAAAACCATAGAACGCAAAATCTGGCTGCGCAAATATGCGGCAAAATCAGATTCCGTCAGTCCTGATGCACCTAAAACCATATCAAAACGTATGGATGAAAATTCGCCATTTTCTTGAAATTCTGGAAATTCGCGAATTTCATTTGCAATGCGATTATCAGATACAAAGAAACCCAAATCTTTTGCGCGATTTAACGCCATTTGTTCCGACCCCAGTTTGGTTAAAATCTGGGATTGGAATGCGGCGGATGCATCTGGATCTGCATACATTGCACGCATTTCTTCGCGGGACATGCGCGCCAATTCTTGGGATTTAGCGTTATTAAACTGTTGTGCGCTGATTGATGTGTCGCCAACACGAACCAGTGTTGTGTCCCCATAACCACCACCAAAAATCCATTCTGCGACCCCCCATCCGATGAACGAGAAAGCCAAAATTCCAATTAAAACCTTGGCCACGGGTCTGTCTGCTGCATTACGTAAATATTCTAGCATTTAATCTCCTTTTGCGATAACATAGCAAATTACATAGCAAAAAATCAACGAAAAAAGGGGCTTTTTATGAAAATAATCGCAGGAAATTGGAAAATGAATGGTTCGCATACAATGTTGGATGAAATGATTACAGCATGTGGGAAAATTGATACAAAAAATCAGGTTATTTTGTGTGTGCCATTTACAATGCTACATCCGATTGATGGCAAAATATCACTGGGTGCCCAAGATGTCAGCGCACACGACCATGGTGCATACACTGGCGAAGTATCAGCATCTATGTTGCGAGATGCCGGCGCAAAATATGTTATTGTCGGACACAGTGAACGTCGCGCATATCATAATGAAAGTAACGCAGATGTCGCAACCAAGGCAGCATCGGCATTATCGGCGGGTCTGACACCGATTATTTGTGTTGGCGAAACAATGGACGAAAAAAATGCTGGTCGCACCATGGAAATTATAGAAAGTGGTGTACGCGAATCTGTGCCAAATGTGTCTGGCGATATAATCGTTGCATATGAACCGCGTTGGGCGATTGGTGCGGGCATAACCCCCACAGATGCAGATATAGAATCTGCACATACATTAATTGCAAATGTGTTGACTGATATGGGGCGCGGTGGCACACCTGTATTGTATGGTGCATCGGTCAAGGGGTCAAATGCCGCCCAAATTATGGCCATCGCACATGTTGATGGCGTCTTGGTTGGTGGCGCATCCTTGAAACCTGACGATTTTATACCTATAATTACCAGTGTAAAATAAAACAATAGGTAAAAAATATGCAGGAAAAGACTATAAACACCCAAGATATATCACAAAAAGATATAGAAAACGCAGATAATTCGCCAAACATTGACGAATTAAACGCAAA
Source organism: uncultured Alphaproteobacteria bacterium (assembly GCA_946613195.1). Taxonomy (GTDB): domain Bacteria; phylum Pseudomonadota; class Alphaproteobacteria; order Rs-D84; family Rs-D84; genus Enterousia. The sequence continues at coordinate 13,770 of CAMOFE010000011.1, read as the reverse complement.
AATAGACGAACTAAACGATAAATATTTGCGTGCGGTGGCAGAACTGGAAAACACGCGCAGACGCGCCAGTCTGGACATTGATGCGGCGGCACGCAATCGGGCGATGGGTGTTGCGCGTAATTTTTTGCCGGTAATGGATGCGATTTCTGCCGCTGTGGCACACAATCCAGATGATTCTGGCATTATTGCAATGTCGCGTGCAATGGAATCTGCGATTGCACAAATCGGAATTGTTAAAATTGAAACAGTTGGTCAAATACTGAATCCGCAATTTCATAATGCGATTCAGGCGATTGATGCAACCGAACCCGTTGTGCCAAACACCATATTGCAAGAAATGCAATCGGGATATATGTTTGGCGACAGTGTACTGCGCCCAGCAATGGTAATTGTTGCAAAATAAAAATCGCCCGTTGGGCGATTTTTTTTAGTTCTTTTTTCTGACCTGGATATGGTCTTCGCGCAGTTGCTGTTCCGTAACCACAGACGGCGAACCCATCATTAAATCTTGGCCACGTTGATTTGTCGGAAACAACACCACCGAACGCAAATTCGGTTCGCCCCGCATAATCTGGACCAATCGATCAATTCCAAACGCACATCCACCATGGGGTGGTGCACCATATTGGAATGCAGTGTACATTCCGCCAAACTTGGACTTAACAGTTTCTTCGTCATAACCCGTTAAATCAAAACATTTAACCATAATTTCTGGGTTAAAATTACGCAATCCCCCACTGCAAATTTCTGCACCGTTCAGAACCATATCAAACTGTGCCGCCTTGATTGTTAATGGGTCGCGCGTTGACAATTCTTCCAGTGTTGCCATTGGGTATGAAAATGGATTATGCGTAAATGCCAGACCTGTTGGGGATTCATCATCTGCCTCAAAGAATGGGAATTCTTCTATCCAACATAATCTGAATTCGTTTTCATCAACCAAGCCCAAATCTTCGCCCAGTTTAATACGCAGTTTACCGGCGGCCTTAGGCGCATTTTCTGGTGTATCACACACAAAGAACAACGATGAATTATCACCAGATATCGCACGCAACTTTGCAATGCGTTCTGGGTCTAATTTTTTCGCAACTGGCCCCTTGGCTTCGTCCGCAAAGATGATATAACCCAATCCGCCCAGTCCCAATTCACGTGTTGCGTATTCGCCCAATTTATCAAAGAACGAACGCGGTTTGTCAGATGTATTCGGTGCCGGGATTGCACGAACGATTGCGCCGCCATCTATTGCGTTGGCAAATATACCAAATTCAGACCCACGGAAAACATCTGTTACATCAGAAATAATTATCGGGTTACGTAAATCAGGCTTGTCAGAACCATATTTTAACATTGCCTCATCAAATGGTATATGCGGAATTTCCGGATGAATTTTTGCATTCGGTACAAATTCACGAATCATCGCCGGCAATAAAGTATTACCAACCGCCTGGATATCTGGCAAATCTACAAAAGACATTTCCAAATCCAATTGATAAAATTCCAGCAATCTGTCTGCACGCAAATCTTCGTCACGGAAACATGGCGCAATCTGGAAATAGCGGTCAAACCCAGAAATCTGAATCAACTGCTTGAACTGTTGTGGTGCCTGGGGCAACGCATAAAACATACCATGATGATTACGTGATGGAACAATAAAGTCGCGCGCACCTTCGGGACTGGACACTGTTAAAATAGGTGTCTGGAATTCTGAAAAGCCCATTTCCCACATTTTATCACGCATAAACTTAATCACGCGATTGCGGAATAAAATATTGTTGTGCAACGATTCGCGTCGCAAATCAATATAACGATATTTCAGACGCAAATCTTCGGCAACAGTGTCATCATCACCAAAAACCTGGAATGGTAATACTTCGGCATTTGTCAGCACTTCCCATTTTGTTGCCGCAATTTCAATTTCGCCTGTTGGAATTTTATCGTTAACAGCCGCACTATCGCGTGCAACAACCGTGCCAGTAACCATAATAACAGATTCTGGACGCACGCGTTCCAATCGTTCATCGCCACCATCCAGTACAATTTGTGTTATTCCATAATTATCACGCAGGTCAACAAATAACAGCGAACCATGGTCGCGTTTACGATGCACCCACCCAGACAAGGTTACAGTTTCACCAACATTTTTTGCGGTTAATTCCCCACATGTATGTGTTCTATATTTTGATTTTAATGATAACATTTTGGTCCCTTTGTTTGTTTTTGCCCAGGGCCATAAAAATTGATTTTTTTGGCACCCAGACGATTTATGTGTTCGGGGCGCGAATATTTCCGCGCGGTGCCACCCGAATTTATCACTTTGATTGGGTTTTGGTGCCTACATGGTTGTCAGTCATATCAACAGCCCCGCGCCCGAAAAAAACTAAATAGATTCTAGACCAGAAATTTAATCTTTGCAAGATTTATCATCGCGTAATTAAATTGTTTTTATAAACACGCACAACCATGTCATCAAATTTAATCTCGCATTGTGGACCAATCTGCACCAATTTTTCAGCAAATGGATTTTTGTATTTATCGGATGAATCAATATTTTTGTTCACAGTAGTGATTATAAAAGTATCAATCGCGCCAATATCATACGCCGCAGACAAAAACCGCGGTCCGCCAACCAAGACGCCATTTGGATAACGCATATTTAATTTATACAGCGAATTTTGCCCATCCCTGTCTGCAATAATAAATTTACGGTTTTTATCATTACGCATTGCGTATGGCAATAAACTGTACGTATGACGCGAACAGACATATACACCACCAAATGCAAAACTTAATAAACGAAATAATTTTTTATCTAATTGTGGTGTCCACATCATATCATCCATTGCGCCCCGCGCCAGATAACCATTTTGTGATTCAACAAAGATTGCTTTCATAATAAATATTTCCAAATAAAAAACTGGTGCCCTAAGCAAGAATCGGACTTGCGACTCGTCCTTACCAAGGACGTGTTTTACCACTAGACTATTAGGGCGACAAGTATTGCGATTATACGCGCATACCGCCAAAAAGCAAGCACAAAACGCAACAATTTATTTTTGCGCGTTCAGGTATGCAATCGCATCCATTGCCGCGGTGCATCCTGTACCCACCGCCGTTGCAATCTGCATTTTTACCCCAGAATGCACATCACCTGCAACAAATATCCCTGTGGGCAGTTTTTCTGGTGCCAGACGACCCATTTCATCGCGCGACACAGATTCTGTCAGGTAATCTGTATTTGCTTCGTGCCCGATGGCAACAAATATTCCATCTGTAACAATTTCACGACCATCTGTTGTTGTTGCGATTAATTCACCATCTGATGAATCTGGCTTTGCAGAAATTTTAGCCAGGTCCGTATTAAACAAACACTCTATATTTTCACGCGCCGCCACGCGTTCCCGCAATACATTTTCAGCGCGGAAAAATTCAGATTTACGATATACAATTTTTACTGTTTTCGCCAAATCTGCCAAATACAACGCATCGTTTAACGCAGAATTTCCACCACCAAGCACAATTACAGTTTTACCCGAATAAAAGAAACCATCACATGTTGCACAATACGAAACACCGCGCCCCATAAATTCGCGTGCACCATCAATATCCAGTTTGCGTGGCCATGCGCCTGTGGCTAAAATTACGGTTTTACCAGCATATGTTTTACCATCGTCTGCCGCCACCGCGAAACCAGAATCTGCATCCCCAGAAATCGCAACCGCCGACACAAATTTTATTTCTGCACCAAATTCTGTGGATTGGGACTTCATAAATTCTGCCAATTCTGCGCCAGACCCGCGGAATCCCGGATAATTTTCTAACTTGGCAATTCCAGCCATCTGGCCACCCAATGTCGTACCACCTAAAACAAGAGTTTTTTTACCCCCACGTGCCGCATACAGTGCCGCCGTTAAACCTGCGGGCCCAGAACCCAAGATTAAAACATCGTACATAGAATACTTCCTTTTGATTTTTGTTTTTTCTGGCCCCAACATAACACAATCGCACAATTTAGGCAAATTAAATCGGTGCCAACAAAATATTGATTTTTTTTCCCTTTCGGGTTATAAATAATGCAGAATTTACTTATCGCAAGGGGATAAACAAATGCTGGATATAAAATTTATACGCGAAAATGCCGATGCTGTTAAACACGCATGCGCTGTTAAAGGTTTTACAGACTATACCGATGAAATTCTGACACTGGATGCACGGGTGCGCGAACTGAAAACAATCACACAAACAAAAACAGCCGAAAAAAATAAAATCACACGGGAAATTCCAACCGCCACGGACAAGGCGCCACTGATTGCAAAATCCAAAGAAATCGGTGCAGAAATTGCGGCTGAATTGGCTGAATTGGCAGAAAAGGAAGAAAAACTGAACGATTTATTGCATCGCGTTCCGCAAATTCCAAATGCATCTGTCCCAGTTGGTGCGGATGATTCTGCAAATACAGAGGTTCGTCGTGTCGGCACCCCACGCAATTTTGACTTTACACCACGCGCCCAGTGGGATTTGCTGGATATGAATAACTGGTGGATGCCAGAAAAAATTGCAAACATTTGTGGCACGCGCACATATGCACTGATGGGCGAAGCCGCGGAATTAGAATTGGCGATTGAAACATATGTGATTCAGAAATTAATTGCCAAGGGGTTTCGTTTTGTCAGTTGTCCATCAATTACGAAACCACAAACAATCTTTAACGCTGGTCATTTTATGGGTTCTGATTTATCGGTTATGAATAACGATGTGTTTATGTTGACTGATACAGACAGATGTCTGGCGGGGACCGCAGAAATTATTCTGAATTCTTTGCATGCTGACGAAATTTTATCGGAAAAAGATCTGCCTATAAAATACGCTGGATTTTCCGCATGTTTCCGCAAAGAAGCCGGTGCCGCCGGTCGCGACACACGCGGTCTGGTACGTTTCCATCAATTTAACAAGGTTGAACAGTATATTTTCTGTACCCCGGAACAATCCGATGAAATGCACGAACACTTGTTAAACAACCTGTGCGAAGTAATGGATGATTTGGAATTGCCGTATCGTGTTATTGCAAATTCAACTGGCGATATGGGATTTAACAAGGTCAAAATGAATGATGTAGAAGCCTGGTTTCCCAGTGAAAACGCATATCGGGAACTGGGGTCTTGTTCGTCTATTGGTCAATTCCAGGCGCGCCGTACAAACACCAGATATCGCGGCACAGACGGCGATGTGCGTTTCTGTGCGACATTGAATAATACTGGCATTGCCCTGCCCCGTGCATTGGTGCCTGTTTTGGAAAACCATCAAAATGCAGATGGCAGTGTGAATATCCCGAAAAAACTGCAACCATTAATGGGTGGACGCACAAAAATTGGTGGAAAACATTAACAAAAAATCACCGGCAAAATTCCGGTGTTTTTAATTATTCTTAATCTGTCGCAGTACGACCATTATACCCGCCGGTGTCATCCAAGATATACGCGACAATGCCGCGATATTTTCTGGACGCGTTGCGGTTAATTTCTGAATCAATTCATTTGTCAGCCCCGGCAGATTATAGTTAAAATCGCGTGGTATTTTTAATTCCATATCGCGCCGATATGATTCAATTTCACGCATATTACGCGCAATATATCCGGCATAGAACTTATCATTTCTATCTATGATTTCTGATTTTTGATTTCTGATTTTTTCATAACGCGACTGTGATAACAAGCCGCATTCAACCGCCATTTCACCCAATCGCACAATTGCGTTATCTGCACGCAAGTGCAAACGATATTCTGCACGCGATGTAAACATACGATATGGTTCATCAACACCATTTGTTGTTATATCATCAATTAAAACGCCAATCATTGAATTAGTACGATTTAATTCCAGTGTTTTTCCACCAATCGCATATGCGGCGGCATTTGCACCTGCAACGATACCTTGGGCGGCGGCTTCTTCATAACCAGATGTACCATTTATTTGTCCCGCCAAGAATACCCCAGGAATATCTTTACTTTCCAATGTTGTATGCAATGCACGTGCATCAATCGCATCATATTCAATCGCATAACCGTATCGCGCAATACGTGCATTTTGTAAGCCAGGGATTGTGCGAATCCACTTGTCTTGAATATCACGACCAAAACTGGTGGAAATACCATTGGGGTATATTAAATCACTGTTTACACCTTCGGGTTCTAAAAAGACATGATGCGTTGTGTGTTCTGGGAATCGCATAACCTTGTCTTCCAAACTGGGGCAATAACGGGGGCCGGTTCCTGTAATCGCACCATTATACATTGGCGCAGAATCAATATTGTCGCGTATAATTTTATGTGTTTCTTCATTCGTATGCGTGATATAGCAACTGATATGATAATTATTATTTTTATCACCATCACCAAACCAATCGTGTGGGGTATCGGGTGATTGTTCTTCACACACAGAAAAATCAATACTGTCGCGATAAATTCGCGCAGGCGTGCCTGTTTTCAGTCGCATTAAATTAAACCCAGATTCGCGCAAAATATCAGAAATATTTTCATCTGCCGCCTGGTATTCACCATTATCCATTATGCGACCTGATTGTACGCGCGATTCGCCCATGGTTACAATTCCATGCAAAAAAGTCCCCGTGGTTATAACAATAGCACGCGCGCTATACGCATTGTTTACGGTCTTTTTTTCCAGATTCAGTGTTAAAACAGGTTCGTATTTAATCGTTAAATTTTCTGTCGCATTCAGAATTTTCATAACCGCATTATGATATAAATCGCGGTCAATCTGGGCACGCAGTGCCTGGGTTGCGGGCCCATGTGTTGCGTTCAGATTTCGCCAATGAATCCCAGATGCATCAGCCGCATTTGGCATCACACCACCCAGCGCATAAATCTCTGCAATCATTTGTGATTTGCCAGGACCACCCATGGACGGATTACACGACATTGCACCAATGTCAGATTGGCGCATGGTAATCAACAGTGTTTTTGCACCACGGCGCGCGGCAGCTGCCGCGGCTTCGGTCCCGGCATGCCCCCCACCAATAATAATCACATCAAATTGTTGCATTAAAATCGTCCCATACCGCCATTTATATGCAATGTTTGACCGTTGATATACGATGCCTCGTCTGATGCCAAGAACACACATGCATTTGCAATATCATCTGGTTCGCCAAAACGATTCGCCGGTATTTGCGCCAAGTAATTTTTCTTTAATTCATCACTTAACACATCTGTCATCGGGGTCTTGATAAAGCCTGGTGCGATTGCATTGGCGGTGATATTACGTGATGCAACCTCGGCTGCGATAGATTTTGTCATCGCAATCATACCACCTTTGGATGCGGCATAGTTTGCCTGGCCGGGCCCACCAATAACACCAATAATTGATGCCATATTTATAATACGACCAAAACGGTTCTTCATCATCGGTATAATCGCCGCACGACACATACGAAAACAAGACCGCAAATTTGTATTTATTACATCATCAAATTGCGCATCAGACATACGCATCAGCAATGTATCCATCGTAATACCGGCATTGTTTACCAATATATCTAACTTTCCGCATGTGGCAATGGTGTCCGAAATTAATTTTTCTGGCGCACCATCTGCGGACAAATCTGCAACGACTTTTGTAAAACCATCATCAAATTCAGAATTTAATTTTTCTGTGTTGCGACCAGATACAACAACTGTTGCGCCCGCCTGTTTCATTTTACGTGCAATTGCGCCACCAATACCACCAGTTGCACCTGTGATTAAAACAACACGACCTGATAAATCAAACATAATTAAACCTCTAATTTTTTTGCGTTAATTTTATCTGTGATGCGGGTTGCAAGACCGGTCAGGACATTACCGGGTCCAACCTCTATCATATCTGTGATACCGATTTCTGCCATACGCAGAACACTTTCGCGCCAACGCACACCGTGTGTCATTTGATATACTAAACTGTCGCGAATTTCTTCGGTATTCGTCATAACATCGGCGGTTTTATTAGAAATAAATTTTGCAGATGGTGTTTTTATTTCAACCGATTCCAATGCTGCGCGCATTTTTTCTGATGCGGATGCCTGCATTGCACAATGAACAGGCACAGATAACGCCAACGGCATCGCACGACGCGCACCAACTGTTTTTGCCATTTCCAGCACGGCCTCTACATCTGCGCGTGCACCCGATACAACAACCTGGCCGGGGCAATTATCATTTGCGACATTGCAATTTTTACCAACACACAGTTCGTTTAATGTTGGCACATCCAATCCCAACACAACCGCCGTTAAACCAGACCCCACGGGGGCGGCTGCCTGCATTGCATCGCCACGCGCGCGCAACAAACGCGCAGTATCCGACAAACTGATTGCGCCAGATGCACATAACGCGGTATATTCGCCCAAACTGTGTCCTGCAACATATTCTGGAACAGACGCACCAGATGCCCGCAACATTGCAATAGATGTCGCCATAATTGCCGGCTGAACATTAGATGTTAATGTTAATTCATCCATTGGGCCATTAAATATAATATCGGATAATTTTTGGTTTAATGCATCATCAACTTCATCAAACACCGCGCGTGCGGCGGCATTGTTTTCATACAATTCGCGCCCCATACCCACACTTTGCGCACCCTGACCGGGGAATACAAATACTGTTGGCATAATTATCACCTTTTGTTTAGTTATAATGAAATTATACTTTGCGAATACTGAATTCGCAACCGCAATAATTTTGACGATAGAAATCTGATTCACGACCGATTTTTTGACGTAAATTTTCATCCCATTTAATCGGCAAATATTTTATGTCGCCACAAACCGCCACGGCGGCAGAATCAACCTGAGTCTGATCTTTGTGGCGCGACACACCAAATACGGATGCGATTGCATTATATCCATTTTCCTGGGCAAAACGCCGCGCGTAACAAAACCGATATGCAAAGCATTTGGTACACCGCTGTCCGCGTTCTGGTTCATTTTCCAATCCCCGCACGGCATTACGCCACGCATTGTGGTCATAATCGCCAACAACATACTTTACACCCAATTTTTCACAGTACTTTATCTGTTCATCCAATCGTTTTTGATATTCAGAATCGGGGTAAATATTTGGATTAAAAAACATAACAATAAAATCGTCTATACAGGGGATTTCGCCGTCCACCAATTGTTTTATTGCGCCCGCAGAACATGGGGCGCAACAAGACATCAATATCAAACGCATTTTATCGTTCATTTTGTTTTAACATATCCAACAACACCGTTGGCATTTTGCCTGTTTCTTTGGGCCAGATTTGTTGTAATTTTTTATTTACCAATATATCTTCGCCCCATGTCAGCATATATGTAAACACGTGTTTTTCTGTCCATTCGTATTCTTTTGGATTACGCCATTCACGCACATTTTTTGCCACAAGGACACATCCGCCACCCTGTACCGCATTACGCGACACGTTTTTATATCTTGTTATAATCACAGGGTTATTCGGCATTGTTTTAATATCTGTAAAATAATTCATAAATCTTTTGCTTTTATTATCAATAAACGCCCTGTCAAATTTATTAAATAAATCTTTGTTTACATCAGATGCCAATTTAACATAGTCGGCAATGAACAGATTGATAATTTTAGAATTATCCGAAACAATTTGTTTAACCTTTGCACGTGTATCAATAACTTGTTTATGGCGAATAACAGATATTTTATAAACATCATCCATTTTGACTGTTGCCAATGATGCAATCAACGCATCTGGGGTAACATTCTGGGGCAACGAAACAACTTGTGGATTATCATCTGTATTAGAAAACAGTTTATAAGAATAATCATATATTACGTTATGTCTGGATTGGTTCATTATTAACTCCTGTATGTTAGTTATTGAACGATGTGCCTGGCGTTACACTTTTATCTAATTCAATAATCGTATCTGAACCTGCCCCCACCCCCAGTTCTGATGCACTGCACATCATACCAGATGATTCTATACCATCAACGGTGCGTTTTGCAATCGGCTTTTTGGACCCTGGCAACACGCAACCAACCGGTGCCAGCACACCAATCATATTGGCGCGCACATTTGGTGCCGCGCATACAACTGTTGTTTTTCCTGTCCCTGTATCAACTGTTAAAACATTCAAGTTTTCACGCGTTGGATGCTTGGTAACCTTGATGATTTTTGCGGCAATCGGTACAATTTTTGCCTTTGGCGAAAACCGTTCTGTTAATTGTTCAACCGTTTCGTCGTCAATACGATTAAACAGATTTTCTGGTACAGCAAATTCATCACCAGATTTTATTCTGCGTTCATATTTTGTCGGCCAAGAAAAATCGTGTGATTTTGGAAACACAGCCCGCATTTTTGCAGATGCATCTGGTATAAATGGTGCAGACACACGTGCATACAAATCAATCAGATTCAGGCATTCATACAAAATACAACCTGCTTGGGTTAATAAATCATTGCTCTTTGCTCTTTGCTCTTTGCTCTCTGATATCAATGCCCATGGGGCTTTTTCTGTCATATATTCATTACCAATCGCGTACAGCGAACGCAATGCGACAATCGCCGCCCTGAATTCGCACGCATCCAATGCAGATGTTAATTCAGCCAATTTTTCATTAACACGTTTATCCAAATCTGTGCTTTGTGCCTTGCCATCTGGAACGATTGTTCCAAAGTTTTTAGCGGTTAATTTGCAAACGCGCGAAACAAAGTTCCCCAACATTCCGTTCAAGTCTTTATTCACAATATCTGCAAACCGTTGAATTGTAAAATCTGTATCGTCTGTTTCTGGTGCAGATGCCATTAACGCATAACGCCAACAATCGCTTGGCGCAACACTAATCGCAGAATCCAAGAATATTCCGCGTTTTTCTGATTTAGAGAATTTTCCACCCTCAAAATTCAAGAAGTTCATAGATTTTAATTGGTCAACTGTTTTCCAATTGTCATTCATTGCCAACTGTTGTTCTGGAAAAAATACTGCGTGGAATTTAACATTATCTTTGCCCATAAATTGTGCATAATGACAATCTGGATTTTTCCACCAATCCGCCCAGTTTTTATTCGCCGCCTGGGAAATAGAAACATAGCCCCATGGCGCATCAAACCAAACATAAAATGTTTTATGTTCATACCCTGGCTTGTTTACTGGGATACCCCACGACAAATCGCGTGTAATTGATGTATCATATAATTCATCAGATGCCCAACCATGTGCAATTGCAGATGCGGTTTTTGACCATTTTGGTGCGTGTGATTTTAACCATTTGCGCCATACATCTTGAACGCGTGATGCCAAAAAGAACAAATTTTTCGTTAGGCGCATTTCAATGTTATCAGACCCAGAAATTGTTGAACGCGGATGTAATAATTCGGACGCTTCGTATGCGGCACTGCAATTATCGCATTGATCACCACGCGCGTTTTCATATCCACATTTCGGGCATATGCCAACCAATTGACGATCCGCCAAAAACATATTATCATCAACAGAGAACGGCTGAATCGTTTCGCGTTCCTCAATTAATCCAGATGAATCCAAACGCGTAAATAAATCGTGTACTAACTTTTCCTGTAAATCTGTGTGTGTACGACCATATAAATCAAACGATAAATTAAAATCGTGCACCGCCCGCAGATGTTTTTCATAGTACTTGTTATTATATTCCAAGACAGGCATATTTTCTTTCATTGCGCCCACAACAGCCGGCGTACCATGTTCGTCTGCGCCACACACAAACAAAACATCACGCCCCATTGCCCGACAGAAACGCGCATAAACATCACTGGGCAACCAACAACCAACCAAGTGTCCCAAATGCAATTCGCCATTAACATATGGCAATGCCGATGTAATCAAATATTTCTGTCCCATATTTTGCCCCTTTGTATTTTAATAAAAACGGGCGACCAACGGGCCGCCCAATGAATCCCGTTATGTTTTTATTCTAAAATTAATTGTACATTCGCATTTGTAATATTTCCTGTATTTTTGTCTGGCCGCCTTTGCCTGAAAAAATCGTGGTGGGTGGTATTGGACTCGAACCAACGACCTTTACGATGTCAACGTAACGCTCTAACCAACTGAGCTAACCACCCAAAACAACGCGATTATAACAAACCAATTCCGAATTGCAAGCCGTTAGTTGTTTTTTTTGCGCTGTCTGAATTCATCCAATGACACGACACGTCCATTATCTGGCACAGTATTCGGCTTTTCATCCAGCGGTAATTCCATATCATTATCTGCACCGCCGTTCTGTGTTTTTGGATGAAATGTTAACATAAAGTCCGCAGACGGGTCCTTGAATTCCACCAGTGCAGAAAACGGCACGCGTATAAAAAATGGCCGCCCATCAAATGTTAATTGCACACCAAATTCTTTATCAGACACATTCAGATTATTATACGAATATTGCAAAACAATCGTCATTATGTCCGGATACCGCATACGCAAGAAATCTGGCAACACAACGCCGGAATCACGCGTCTTGAATGTTATAAAGAAATGCGCCCCATCACCCAAACCATTAAATTGAGCGTGAATCAATGCATCTTTGACAACTGACTTTAATGCGTTATCCAGCAATGTTTGATAATCAATGCGTGCCATTTAATACATCCTTTTATTCTGCAACCAGTATATTACTTATTTCGCCATTTTCGCAAGCAACAAATACGGTATCTGCACATTCTTGAAAAATAGACGCGTCCAGTCCTGTTGCCCAAACCTGGGCACCGGTTTCAGACAATTCCGCAAACATCCGTGCACGCGCATTTGCATCCAGATGTGCGACGGCTTCGTCCAATAAAATAATTGGATTATTTCCGGTCTTGGTGTGTATCAGTTTTGCGTGCGCCAAAATCAAATTTATTAAAACGGTTTTTTGTTGGCCGGTGCTGGTTAAATTTGCCGGCAAATTTAATTTTTTATTAAACACACCAAAGTCAGATTTATGTGGCCCATCCAGAACCATTTTATCGCCAACCAAAGTGCGATTTTCGCGCAAATATTCCAAATACCGCCGTTCTGCATCACCCGCGGGAACACCATTGATTATCATCTGTTCTATCATCCCTGCGACAGATACAGCCGCATCAGACAAAAAGAAATTTATTTCGCCCGCATATTGCACGCGCGCCGCCGCAACAGATACAGCCACCCCTGCAATTTGCGAATCCAGCGCATCCAACCATCGTGAATCATTTCCGTTTTTTAATGCAAATGCGCGTTCTGATAATAACTTGGTCAATCGTGCAACGCGACCATTGTGTGCGGAATCAAAATTTGCAGTCAACCTATCAAAAAAAGCGCGCCTATCAGATGCACCATCAACAAACAATCTGTCTTCGCGTGGGGTCAACCATATGATACGCAACCGCGAACTTAAATCTGCCAGTGTCGCATTTTCACCATCTATTTTTGCACGGCGATTTGTATCGCCGGCATTAAAAGACACTGCAACATCTGTATCATCATCCAGTGTTGCAAATGTTGCAAAACCACCACCGCCACCAAAACGCGCAACATCTGTGTATGCCGCGCCACGCATTCCACGGTCGCCGGACAGCATTGATACCGCTTCTAATATTGCGGTTTTACCCGCACCGTTTGGACCAGTAATAATAACATTATGACGATTGTGCGTTTCAATTCTGCACATTTTATGATTTCTGAAATCGGTCAAAGTTAAGATTGTAATCATAATAAAAAATTGGAGGCCAGGGTCGGAATCGAACCGGCATACAAGGATTTGCAGTCCT
>CAMOFE010000010.1 GCA_946613195.1 uncultured Alphaproteobacteria bacterium | reverse complement strand
ATCTGTAATCCCTTGGTTTTATCATATTAATCATAGAATCTATATATCGCAAACGCAACCCCAAAATTTTGATATTTCAGATTTTAATTCATCTGCATTTGTTATTTGATTTACATGTATTCTGAATTCAGACGAATGTGGCATCCCAGAACTGTACCACGCCGCATGCTTGCGAAACATCGGAATAGCGGCACGCGCACCATAATATTCAATCGCATATTCCAAGTGCTGTAACACAATTTTTCCAATGTTTTTTGGTGTTGTACCGCATGTCATTTCCGAAAACATCCATGGACGCCCCAACATTGCGCGACCAATCATTGCGCCGGAATACCCCAAAGATTCTGCATTTACTAAATCCGCAGCACTTTTAATATCGCCATTTGCAATTACAGGAATCGGTGCATCTGACACATCTGGTAATCGCGATGGTCCAACATATAATTGCGACCGTGTACGCCCATGTAATGTGGCGAATGTCACGCCACAATCTGCGGCAACATCAATCAATTTACGCCAATCCATATTTGCATCATCCCACCCCAAACGCGTCTTGATTGATACAGGAATCTGAACAGACTTAACAACAGATTGCATTATATACCCCGCCAACCGATGGTCGCGCATTAAATATGCACCCGCACCGGCACGGGTTGCCACCTTGGGCACAGGGCATCCCATATTTATATCAATCCATTTAGCCCCCGAATCTTGTAATATTTTGGCCGCCGTTCCCATCAGTTCTGCATCTGCACCAAAAATTTGCGCACCGATAGACCCTTCGTCAGAATAATTATCAAAATTACGCAAACAATTTTTATGACTTTCCACCAACGAATGACACGATATCATTTCAGTAACCATACGGATATCTGGTGAAAATTCACGAATTATACGCCGAAAAGGTTTATCTGTTATTCCGGCCATTGGTGCTGCAAAAATTTGATTATTGGTAAACATTTGTGATATAATGGCACGCATGAAGGAAAAAATCAAAAATTTATTTAGTTTTATTTCGCGCGCATGGGTGGGCGGATTGTACGGCAAAATTGGTGTTGTATGTGTTGCGTTTGCCACATTTATGTTTGTTCGCATATTCTTGGGCGATGTTAATCTGCAACACTTTATCATAAACATTTGGCGTCTGAACACCGAAGAACAACAACTGACCACAGAAACACATACATTGGAAATGTTAAACTGGCATATAAAATTGTTACAAAGTTACAGTCCTGATTATGTTGAAGAATTGGGGTTAAAATACCTGAATATCGGGAATCCAGAATTCAAGATTCTAAAAATATAAAACCCCGACATTTGTCGGGGATTTTTTTAATTAAACAACGACGATATGTATGATACAGCACCAACAACACCATTCAGATGATACATCTTGGCAACAATTACGCCGTTCAGATATGCTGCAAATAACATCCATAATATGTACGGCAAGACCAACCAGCCCGCCAATTTACTAAATTGCATAAATGCGCCCATCATCCAAAATGCAACCAATATCAAAACCGCCAATATGATTAACGCCAACACTGGCATATGACATCCAAAGAACACATATGTCCACGCGAAATTTAATATCATATGCAACACAAAATATGCATATGCGCCTATTTTTTCGCGTGTACGTGCCGAATCACTAATAATCAGGTACAATGCGATACCCAAAACAAAGTACAAAATAATCCACGCAACGCCAAAAACCCAGCCCGCAGGTGTATAAACAGATTTTGCCAGCACGCCAAACCACGCGTCCCCACCCCACATTGGTGCAAACATTGCACCAAATATTCCAGGTAAAAACGACACAATCATTGCGACAACAAATTTTATAATATTAGCCATTTTTTATCCTTTTGTTACATATGTATTATATCATAAAATAATATAAATATAATAGGAATAAAAAACCCGCAAAATGCGGGCTTTTTATTAAGTTAAGTATGGTAAAACAAATTATTTTGCTTCTTCGCAAATTTCAATTGTGTACATTGTTTCGCCATCAAATACTGGTTCATTAACCAAGATACGATAACATGCACCCTTGCCTTCAAATGTGCCGGCTGGGATAACATTTACGTATGCATTTTCTGTATCTGCTGCGATTTCGTCAAAATTTACTTTATCTGCATTAACAGACAAGAACATAGAATCAGCAGCCACAGAACGCAATGCCGCAAAATCTTCTGTCATTGGGCATTTAATCAAAATATCGCCCTGATCGCCTGTTGCGATTTTCGCACATTTTTGACCCATAAAATCTACTGTATCATTGCTGGAACACGCCGCCAATGCAGACAATGCAACAGCCATAACGCCTATTTTTTTCATTATATTTTCTCCTTTGGTGTGTTAATTCGGCAACACAATATTTTCGTTACCATAAGTGAACCTTAGCAAATATTTACAAGATATGTCCACATAAATTTTGTACAAAAACTATTTTTTTGCTGTCTTGAATTGCATCTCGTACAAAGCCCGATATGCGCCATTTTCAATCTGCAACAGTTCGTCGTGTGTACCCTGCTCTACCATTTCGCCTTGATTAATAACAACGATTTTATTCGCATTGCGAATCGTTGACAGACGATGTGCGATAACGAACACTGTTTTATCTTGCATCAGGTTTTCTATTGCCTTTTGCACAACCGATTCAGCTTTGTTGTCCAGTGCTGATGTAGCCTCGTCCAAAACCAAGATTGGCGCATTTTTCAAGAACGCACGCGCAATCGCAATACGCTGTTTCTGGCCACCCGACAATAATATTCCGCGTTCCCCAATTTGTGTATCCATCCCATTCGGCAATTCCGCTATAAAATCTTCCAAATATGCCATTTTCACCGCATTACCCAGTTGTACATCTGTGGCATTTTCATTCCCCAGCATAATATTTTCACGAATTGTGCCACCAAACAAAAAGTTATCTTGGAAAACAACTGCGATATTTTGCCGCAAAGATTCTAATGTATAATCACGAATATCAACCCCATCAATAGTTATCGCCCCATCCGTTACATCATAGAAACGAGGTAATAAACTGACCACTGTGGTTTTTCCACCACCAGAATTTCCAACCAGTGCAACCGTTTCGCCGTGTTTCACTGTCAGATTTATATGTTTCAGAACAGGGACACCCTTAACATATTCAAATGACACATCACGAAATTCTATTAATTTATGCTTGCTGGGTAATTCGCGTGCATTTGGCCTGTTTATAATTCCAGGCGTTGAATCCATTATGTCAAACACGCGTTCAATTGCCAAAAACGACATCAGTACAGAATTATAATTACTGCCAATACTCTTCATTGGGTTATACAACATAATCAATGCCGTCAAGAAAGACACAAACGAACCGCTGGAAATTTGTCCGCTTAAAATCAAATGCGACCCAAACCATATTGTCAATCCAATACCAACCGATAAAATAACATGCATAACCGGCGACAACCAACGTGTACGCTGTAACATTTTCATACGCAGTATGAATACGCCATGCAAAACATCTGCAAATTTACGTTCTTGGGATTTACCTAAATTATAAGAAATTATTGTTTTATTCCCTGCAAACGTTTCATTATACGATGTCAGTAATGCCGCATCTGCTGCAATAGATTTGTTGAATACAGAATTTACTTTTTTTCGTAACGATGCCATTGGCAAAAACGCGCCAAACAACACCGCAGTACATACCAACGCCAACTGCCAAGAATTATAGAACAAAACACCAATTAACGAAATTGCTGTAAATAACTTTTGTACAAACGATTTCAGATTGTTCAGCAGTCCTGCGCAAGCCATATCGGCATTGTTATTGAACATAAACAAGACATCACCAGAATTCTTTTTATTAAAAAACTCTGTCTCAAAACTAAGCATTTTTCTGTACAAATCCATTTTCAACAGATTTGTTATCTTGGTACCGACCCATGTATTCAGATAATTTGCAACATATGTTAATCCGCCCTGGATACAAGTGAATAAAACAATCGCAATTGGAATATACCATTCGGTCTGGATGGATTTTTCCACCATAACCATATCCATATACGGCTTTAATGACAATGCAATCAACGCATCCATAGAACCAATTGGAATCGCAACCAAAATAGACAACAGTGCCCGAAACCAAAACGGACGAACATATGGCCACATACGCCTATAATTTACAACAAATGCATTTCGTGCCAATTTACGACCAACACTATCCAGAATTTTTTTCATATTTAACCTATTTGCATTTACAATGCACATTCCTAGCAAAATATCGCTGTATAGTCAATATATTTTCTGAAACATTCGCATCAGAAACAAAATTACATATTGATTTAACGGCGTTTTTGTTGCATTACATTAAAAAAGCGCCAAAAAACAACATTTTTTTACTATTTGTGGTTGATTTTGGCTTTTTTTAGGGTATGATTTTTATCTATGGCGCCAATAATTATTAACCAATCCAGGAGATGTTATGCCACGCGTATCTGTTTTGACACCGATTTATAACACAAATCCACAGCATTTACGCGAATGCATTGACAGCATATTGAATCAGACATTTACTGATTTTGAGTTTCTGATTCTGAACGACAGTCCTCAAAACACAGAAATTGAAAACATTGTCAAATCGTACACAGATACACGCATTAAATACTACAAAAACGATAAAAATTTGGGCATATCTGCATCACGCAACAAATTGTTGAGTTTAGCCCAAGGGGAATATTTAGCAATTTTTGACCACGACGATATATCTGTACCAAACCGTCTGGAACAACAGGTTAAATTTTTAGACGAACATCCACATATTGGCGTAGTATCTGGGAATATGCAATATTTTGGTAATAATAATGACTTGCTGTCATTGCCAGAAAGCGACACAGAAATAAAAATGGCATTAACAGAAGATTGCAGTATTGCGCACACCGCTGCGATGATACGCAAACGCGTTTTAACAGACAACAATATTGAATATGAAGAATTTTTTTCACCTGCCGAAGATTATCGTTTATGGACGCGTTTAATGGCTGTTACTAATTTTCACAATATTCAGACTGTATTGGTTAAATATCGTTGGGATGCCAATAATACGACAATTAAACAGAAAAAACAAATGGCGCGCACGCACGATGCGATACAAATAGAAACTTGCAACAAATTCCCTGCATATCGTTCTGCATATATACGTAATATGTGTAATTACAGCATCTTCAGATTGCGCCTGTTTGGTTTTATACCTTTAATCAAAATAAAACGAAATACTGTATATTTATTTGAGGTTATACCATTATTTAAGCTTTTTTGGAAGTAGTACAAATGAAAACAACGCAAAAACATCTTATCAGTGTTATTATCCCTGTGTACAATTCCGCAGATACGATACGCAGTTGTGTTGAATCTGTTATCGCGCAAACATATAAAGATCTGGAAATTATTATTGTTTACAAGCCCAGCACAGATAATTCGCTGAAAATTTTGCGTTCTATTCATGACAAACGCATACATATTGTTGAACAAACAGAACCAACTGGCCCGGGTGGCGCACGAAACATTGGAATTGACATTGCACGTGGTGAATGGCTGGGTTTCTGTGAAGCAGATGACACTATCCATCCAGATTTTTACGAAAAATTGCTAAATACGGCAATTTCAACCAATTCAGATATTGCCATGGGGCAAATTTATGTAAAAGGTAAGCCGTTTTCATCCTTAATAAAGCCTGGCGTTTATTCAACAATTCGCGAAAAATATGGACTGCTTCATCATGGCGCATCTTTTGATAAACTGTTCCGTGCAGATATGATAAAAAAACACAATATTCGTTTTATTGAATATGTCAGATGGGAAGATAATCCGTTTTTATTTTCTGCGCTGTATTACGGAAAATTAGCAACTGTTCCCGGGGCAACATATTATTATAACCCATCTGAATGGACAGAAAAATACTGTAATAAATTAAAGGCAGATATTACCCCGGTCGCAACAAGCATTATGAATTTTATATCAGATAAAAATTTATCTGGTTCTGAAATACGGTTTATACAAAAACGTATGGTTGACTGTTTTGCGGTTTCGTTTATATCAGATTCGTCTGTTTATAATAACCTGATGCGTATTTTCGGCAACCCGATGTTTTTGCGTATGCGGTATTATAAACAAAAATTACGTTCTTTTAGAAAAAAGATTTTCAATAAAAACAAGCAAAAGGAAAAACAATGACAAAAAAAGCACTTATTACAGGTATCACAGGTATGGTTGGTTCTCATTTAGCAGATTTTTTAATGGAACATACCGATTGGGAAATTTATGGTATGTGCCGTTGGCGTTCACCGCTGGATAATATTTCACACTTGATTGAAAACATTAACGACAAGAAACGCGTTCACTTGGTTTATGGCGATTTACGCGACACAGTTGCGATTGATAATGTTTTTGCGTCTGTTAAGCCAGACTATGTTTTCCATTTGGCTGCACAAAGTTATCCAAAAACATCATTTGATGCGCCACTGGATACAATGGACACAAATATCCAAGGCACAACCCGTGTATTAGAAGCCATTCGTAAACATTGCCCGCACGCTGTTGTCCATGTTTGTGCATCATCCGAAGTGTTTGGTCGCGTAAAGAAAGAAAAATTGGCGGAAATGGGTGGCGTTATCAATGAAGAATGCACATTCCACCCTGCATCCCCATATGCAATTTCCAAGGTTGGAACAGATTTAGTCGGCCGCTATTATGCCGAAGCATATGGTATGACTGTTATGACAACACGTATGTTCACACATACAGGTCCACGTCGCGGTGATGTTTTTGCCGAAAGCACATTTGCAAAACAAATCGCAATGATAGAAGCCGGACTTATTCCACCAGTATTAAAGGTCGGCAATTTGGATTCTTTGCGTACATTTGCGGACGTACGTGATGCAGTGCGCGCATACTTTATGTTGGTAACAGTAAATCCTGTACCTGGTCAATACTATAACATTGGTGGCGCATATACTTGCAAAGTCGGCGATATGTTGAACTTTTTGCTGTCGCAATCACCAATGAAAGATAAAATCAAAGTAGAAGTTGATCCAGAACGTCTGCGCCCAATTGATGCAGACCTGCAAATTCCAGACACCAGCAAATTCACAAAACATACTGGCTGGAAACCAGAAATCAGTTTTGACAAAACAATGATTGATTTATTGAACTATTGGCGCGAACGCATCAAACATGGTGAAAAGTTCCTGCAACGATAAAAAAGGATTATGAAATGCAAAAAAACATAGAACAATCATTTGATATTATTGCTAATAACTTTATAAACCTGAAATCTCAATCAATTGTGATTGCTAAAATTGCGAACGCATGGATAAACGCACTATCAAACGCGCACAAGGTTATATTTTGTGGGAACGGTGGTTCTGCCGCTGATTCCCAGCACTTGGCGGCTGAATTAATGGGGCGTTATAAGATTGACCGTAATCCAATGCCCGCAATCAGTTTGACAACAGATACATCTGCACTGACTGCGATTGGAAACGATTATGGTTACGAACATGTGTTTTCGCGTCCACTGCGCGGGATTGGTAACCGTGGCGATGTTCTGGTTGGTATTTCCACATCTGGAAATTCTAAAAATATTATAAATGCATTTAATGTTGCAAAAGAAAAAGGCATCACAACTGTTGCATTTACTGGCAACAGCGGTGGTGCAATGAAAACAATGGCAGACATTGCACTGAATGTGCCGTCTGATATAACAAATAATATCCAAGAAATGCATATTGCATGTGGACACATTATTTGTGGTATTGTTGAAGATCACTTTTTCAGTAAAAACAAGTAATTAAAAAGGTCGCATATTATGATTATTACACGCACACCCTATCGTATATCTTTTTTTGGTGGTGGTACAGATTATCACACATGGTATGAACAACATGGCGGTGATATTTTATCAACATCAATAAATCATTATAATTATATCAGTTGTCGGTATCTGCCACCATTCCATGCAGAATATCGTAATCGTATTGCATGGCGTATTATGGAATATCCAAATTCTGTTGACGAAATTCAACACAACGCTATTCGTGCCGCATTAAAGCACTATGGTGTTACCCAAGGCGTTGAAATCAGCAATCAATGCGATTTACCTGCTCGTTCGGGCCTGGGTTCGTCTTCATCTTTCTGCGCTGGGTTAATAGAAGCAATTTATGCACTGAAAGGCGAAATGATAACCAAATACGGTCTGGCACGCGAAACAATCAAACTGGAACGCGAAATACTGGCGGAAAACGGCGGAATACAGGACCAGATTGCCGCAGTTTATGGCGGTCTGAATCATATTCACATTAACAACAACGGCTCTTTTTCTGTAAATCCTGTTGTTATCAGTGATGCACGCAAAAGCCAATTAAATGATAATTTAATGTTGTTTTTCACTGGCGTTGTACGTACTTCATCTGAAATCGCAGAAAAACAAGTAAAATCAACAAAAGATAAAACCACACAATTAACCAGAATGCAGCAAATGGTTGACGATGCAGAAAAAATTCTGACAAATCCATCCGAAGATTTGGATAATTTTGGTCGTATGCTGCACGAAACATGGATGTTAAAACGTTCATTAACTGATAAAATCAGCACTTCATTAATTGATGAAATTTATCAGACAGCAATGGACAATGGCGCATTGGGTGGCAAGATTCTGGGGGCCGGCGGTGGCGGATTTATTCTGTTCTATGCAACCGCAGAACATCAACACGCAATTAAAAAATCATTGCGTAATTTAATTCATGTTCCGTTCAAGTTTGATGACCAGGGCTCACAAATTATTTACTATGCACCAAAGGAATATCATCCATCAACATATGAAAAACTGGACTTTATTCATATGCAACAACTAGAAAATGTACAGGCAAAATTGAAATGAACATTGTAATTTTGGCGGGTGGTTTTGGTACACGTCTGCAATCTGTGGTACGCGATGTGCCAAAACCAATGGCCGACATTAACGGCACACCGTTTTTGGAATTGTTAATGCAGGAACTGTGTTTCTTGGACCCAGAACGTTTTGTTCTGTGTGTGTCATACCTGAAAGACAGTATAAAAAATCACTTTGGCGATAATTTCTTGGGCATACCTGTGGTGTATTCCGAAGAAAACGAACCGCTGGGTACCGGTGGCGCAATTAAACAGGCGTTTGATTTATTTAATTTGTCTGATGCGTTGGTCTTAAACGGCGACACATATGTCGCAGCAGATTATGCAAAATTTATAAATCAGCATCAAAACGATAAATTGGCTGTTATGCTGAAATATGTGGACGATGCCAATCGTTATGGTCGTGTCCAAACAGAAAACGGTCGCATTGTCGCATTTCATGAAAAAGAACAGATTACACAACCCGGATTAATTAATGCAGGTATTTATAAAGTTAATCGCGGCCTGTTTTCTGCCGCCCTGCCCGCGAAATTTTCGTTTGAGAAAGATATCCTGGAACCACAAATTCCGAATTTGCGTCCACAATATATGGTTGCAGATGATTACTTTATTGATATCGGCGTTCCAACCAGTTATGCCACCGCCAAACGCGAATTAAAATCTGTCATTTATGGTAATGCGGTAAACCGTGCGCTGTTTATGGACCGCGACGGTGTAATAAATCAAGAAATCGGATATCTGCATAAAATTCGCGACTGCAAATTTATGCCTGGGATATTTGATTTTTGCAAAACCGTTAAACAGTTTGGTTATAAATTGATTGTTGTAACAAACCAAGCCGGTATTGCCAAAGGGAAATATACAGAACAAGATTATAAATTACTGACCGAATATATGCATTCTGAATTTTATAACCACGGTGTTGAAATCACCGCGGAATATTATTGTCCATATCACATAGATGGTTTGCCACCATATAATCGTAACTCGTTCTATCGCAAACCAAATCCTGGAATGATTTTACGTGCCGCCCGCGAACATAATATTGATTTACCAAATTCATTATTGATTGGTGATAAAGAGACTGATATTATGGCAGGAATTCGCGCAGGAATTAAACAAAATGTTCTTATCAATAACACAGGAAAAACATTATGAATAAGACAAAAATTTTATTATCAGGATGGTTGGATTTAGGTCCAATTGGCCGACACGGTCTGTCTTTTATTAAAACTTTACAACAAGATGACAGAAATGAAATTTGGCTTGATTCTGACTATGTATCAAAACAGGATGCGCAAAAATTATTAAATAACATTAAAAATATAAAGTTTACAAACAATAAGACAAACCCAGAATTTGATTTTTTAATTTATTTTCACGTATTAAGCATTAATCCTTTTGATAAGTGGTTTGAAAAATCATTAACCAAGAAAAGCAAAATTAAAATCTGTTATCCTGTTTTTGATGGAACCGTGCCACCACTGGAATGGATTAAACAAATAAATGATAATTTTGACATATGTTGTTCGCCATCACAATATGTTGCGCACAATCTTAAACGGCATGGTGTTACCATTGACTGCTTTGGATTAGAATGTTGTGTTTTGATTGAAAATATAATGCAAATAAAAAGGAAACCAACTGATAAATTCAGATTTGGATGTATATCTGGATACGAGGCAAGAAAAAATCTTAAATTTTTAGTTGAAAGTTTTGCGCAAACATTTTCCAAAGACGAACCCGTGGAATTGTTTATCCATTCTGTTAAAAGAGATAATTTAATGACACCTTTTAACGAATTTGCAGACACTGTTAAACAAGCGAACAAAACCAGTAATGTAATTTTACATACTGATTTTGTATCACAACCAGAAATGGATGACATTTGGGCCAGTTTTGATGCGTATATAATTCCACAGAAAAACACAGGATATTATACAACGCCACTGGAAAGTATGGCTGCGGGATTACCAGTTATATTATCAGATATTCCTGTACATCGTGAATTCACACAATATATCAAAGAAAAAGATAATTTGTTTTTTGCGGCACACCCGATATATACACCAGAATTTCATTTTGTGTTTGATTACAGAAACCTGGGGGTCAGTTTTGATTCAACCACAGAAATTTATAAAAAATTGTTCAGAAAAGTTTATGAAAACAGAAATAAGCTGTATTCAGATGATTTAATAAACGCCAGAAAACAAGCCGCGCGTGCATTTTTACCAGAAAATTTATCTATACGGCACAACACATTAATACACCCAAAAACAATCGCGATATGTAAAAGCACATCACATTTAGCTGATAATGGCGTTTTCTATATGTCCAAAGATTTGGCTGCTAAATATGAAAAATTTGGCTTTGGTAAAATTGAAAAAATAACCGATAATTATATAGAACCAAAATATCCAGAAGAACAAGACCCTATGTTTCAAGCACTGGAAAAGACAGCCATTACAAGTCAGACAATTTGGTTAAAAAGACATATGACAACATCAAGTATGCTATTAAACAGCAAGTATTTACAGAAACTGTTGAATAAATCAGAAAAATTCAATGTAACAGTGTTACCACGGTTCATTTATGAAATGTTTTCAATATATTGTAAAATAAAGTGGTTATTCAGAAAATTTTATAAAAATGGAGTAAAAAAATGAAAGTAAGCATCACAACAACAACTATTAATGTACCTTATTTGATTGAAGATTATATCCGGGATGTTATTAAACATAATCGGCAAAAAGATGTGGATTTTATTATAACTGGCGACAAAAAGACGCCTGTTGCTGCCAAAGAATATTGCCAATCTTTACAAGAAAAGTATAATATTCCTGTGCTGTTTATGGATGTAAACGATCAAAACGAATATATGAAAAAATTTCCAAAATTAAATGGATTTTTGCCTTGGAATTGTATTCAACGTCGCCAGGTCGCAATTCTGAAAGCATACGACCAAGGTTCTGACATAATTGTTTTGATTGATGATGATAATTATATCGCATGCGATGATTATGTTGGCAAACATTTACAGTTGGGTAAAAATATTGATATGGAAACCGTTTCGTCCCCCACAGGCTGGTATAATATCTGCGAAGATTTACAAGACCGCCAAGGGCGCAAATTCTATCCACGCGGATATTCTTGGGTTGACAGAATTGACGAAGTCAAAGACATAAAGCGTGAAACAAAAAACATTCGCACTGTTGTTAATGCCGGTTTTTGGTTGGGTGATCCAGATATTGATGCCGTAACAAGATTGGCGGCACCAATTGATGTTGTTGCGTATAAAAAAGATTATAATTACGCACTGGCCAAAAATACTTATTCACCATTTAACTCGCAAAATACCGCGATTCATCGCGATATGGTGCCTGTTTATTTCTTGGTCCCAGACATTGGACGTTTTGATGATATTTGGTCATCTTATATCGTTGAAAGAATTGCATGGCAAATGGGCGATTATGTATCGTACGGGCAACCATTGGTAAAGCAAATTCGCAACGACCATGATTACTGGGTTGATGCATGGGTTGAAGAAATGGGAACAAAAATGACCACAGATTTCTGCAAATGGTTACGCGAAATTCCATTAAATGGAAAAACTTATTTAGAAAACGGCGAACAATTATTCCGTCAATTAAAAACTAAAATAGACTCTTTGCCGAATGATGTGCTGCCTGTTAAAAAACGTGCATATATCAATCATGTGATTGACGGGCATAATATCTGGTTTGAAACAATGAGAAATATGAAGGTTAAATAAAATGTACTTGATTATTGGGGCCAGCGGATTTCTGGGACGTTATTGCATAAAAAACGTCCTGGAAAAAACAAAAGAAGACATAATCGCGACTTATTCCAGCATCGCGCCAATTGGTGGCAACGCAAACCCGCGTATTACGTGGGAACCGCTGAACATAACTGATTTTGCCACAGTTAATAAATTGGCAAAATATGTTGATTCTAGCACCAAAATCATATATCTGGCGGCGTATCATCACCCAGATAAAGTAGAAGAATTTCCAGAACTTGCATGGAATATAAACATTGTCGCACTGGCCAACGCAGTAAACGCATTTCATAATGCCGGCTGTTTGTACTATTCATCAACAGACACTGTTTATGGCGAAGGCAGCCCCGCCAAAAAATTTACTGAAAACGACAAATGCGCACCTGTAAATTTATATGGCAAACACAAGGTATTGGCAGAACAAATCACCAATGCGCGTGGATTTAATGTTGTTCGTTTTCCGTTCATATTTGGTCCATCATTGGTTGAAAACAAACCGCACTTTTTTGACAAAATTAAATCTGATTTGCAATCTGGCAAAACCGTTGAAATGTTCAGCGATTCGTATCGTTCCACACTCAGTTTTAATCAATGCGCGGGATTCTTGGTTGATTTGATTGAAAAATATGGTGCAAGTTCTGAAAAAATCATCAATATTTCCGCAGATGATAAAATGTCTAAATATGATGCCGCGATTGCCATGGCAGATAAATTTGGATTGGATAAAAGTTTAATTAAACCAATTTCGGTTAAATCTGCCAATGGCATTTTCAAGGCTAAACGTGCAGAAACGGCTGTTTTAGATAACACTAAATTAAAAATGTTATTGAATCTGAAACAAATTCAGTTGGAGTTGTAATATGTTAATAGAATTTATAAAACCTGACTTTAATTTCATCGACGACCGTGGTTCATTGACACAACTGGTTCATGGTGGCTGGAATCAAGTAAATTATATTACTTCGGTACGTGGCTCTGTTCGTGGCGACCATTACCATGTCTTGAACAAAGAAGCATTCTATGTAATCTCTGGCGGGTTCAGATTGGCATTGCGCCACAAAGATACCAATGAATCTGCGGAATACGACATCAAAGCGGGCGAGTTTTTTATCATACACCCAAATGTTTATCACAGTTTCACATACACAGCCGACACAGCATTAATTTCTATGTATAATCACGGTGTTGAACTGGTCAATGGAAAAAAAGACATTATTAGATAATAAATTAAAACCCACAAATATAATATCCAACCTCCACAGGATAATATATTCCACCCAAAGACGTGTTTAATGAAAACCCTGTGGCAGTCTTGTTTGCGTATGCAATCGTAACGTTGTTAGCATTATAATCTGTATCCGAACAAGACAGAACCAGTGTATAAAAACCATTTACCATATTGTGTGGTAAGGTTATGCTAATCCACTGTTGTGGTGTGTTGGCGATACCGCCCTGTTCTATCCATCCACTTTTATATTTACGATACCACGCATAGTTATTTGCCGCAGTTGGCTTTTGCATTTCAACGACATAATCCATATTATCTGGAAATTGGTATGTGGCCGGAATTTCATCGCGGCGCGCCAGTGGCACACCACCCACCGTTGTTCCGTCGTGAACACGAATCGTTTTGGTGTCTGTATCCATGGTAATTTCACCAATCGCACCTGTAAAGTTCGTGTGTTCAGACGTCGTTCCACGACGGATTTGTATTTGTTTTGACATAATTTTCACCTTTGTTTAATGATTAAATAACCCACACAGTAAACATGTGGTGACATAAAAAAAGCGCGTAAAAACACGCGCATTTTTCTTAAAAACTGACTAAATAATTTTTTTATTCTTGGTAATTTGCAACAACCGTTTCAGCGGCATTTTTAATCCATTGCAATGCGTTTTCATAACTTTTGCAATCACGCGCAATTTCAGACCGATACGCATCACGCATATTGGATGCCATATAAAAACACCCGCGCAAATGTTGTGTACAATATTCATGACCGGTCGCATATGCGGTCTGCCCGCGAACACGACTTTCCATCGTTGACCAATCAATTCCATTCAATATATTATCAATATTAACCCAAGAATTATCGCCTGTATATTTGCCAATCGTTGACATCCAATACGCATTAAATTCATCATCTGTAAAACTGCCGCCGCCATTTTTTAACACTTGGATTTGTCGCACTAGATTGTCTATATCACCCTTGTATGTGGCATCAATTTGCGCCAGGCGCGCACTGCAATAACAACGGTTATATGCGGTACTTTCACGCAAACAGTATTTATTCATACATTCTGTATAATCTGTTAAGCAACGCGCAGATGAAATTGTCCCAGATTTCGTTGTTGGATTTATCACGCCCACCGCCGCCCCAGATGCACGCGTGGTATTAACCGACACATCACTGCGCACGGCACGCGGAACAACACCGACATTTGTGGCACTGCGCGCAATATTACTGCGCGGAACAACACGGCGATTTTGTGTGGCGGGTTGTGCGATTGCCAAACCCGCCGTTGCGGCACGTGCCGCCGTTGGTCGCGCAACAACGCGTCGCGCATTACCCGCAGATGATGTGCGAACGATTGTGTTTATCGGGCTATTAGATTGCGAATTAATTGTGCCAGGATTCATTGATGTCCGCATCTGGTTATTCAAGTACGGATACATATTGTTATAGTTATATTCTGTGGTTCCGGAATTTGCCCCCACCGCGCGCGCCGCCACCGTATTACGAGATGCGATTGCCGCACGTGTAGAAACACAATGTGCATTTGCTACATACATTATTATTGCGATAAAAACTACAAAAATCTTGCGCATCACTACAATGATATAAATTTCGGGAATTTTTAACAAGAATAAATTTCATATAAAATTTGCTTTTTGTAAAAACAGTGTTATAATGGCGACTGTTTCGGGGCGTAGCTCAGTCTGGTAGAGTACTTGCTTTGGGAGCAAGGTGTCGAAGGTTCGAATCCTTTCGCCCCGACCATTATTTAATAAAAAAAACGCCGCAATTCTTGTGGTGTTTTTTATTAAATTATACTTGATTCTTATGGCAAATGTTTTTGTCTGAATTTCTGTTTTATAAATTTTTAATTTCTTCACACATGCGATTATGGCGATATATGTTACGTGCTAAATCATCGCTGATTATATCCCAATCGTGTGAGTGTCCATATATCGGGTGACACGAATACGCAACATTATTCGCCAATGGTATATTTGTTGCGCAAGAACATACGAATATCAGCAACCCCACGCATAGTACTTTCTGCATCTGTATTACCTATAATTTTTATAATTTTATTTTGCGCAATCGTGGTATTTGCCACAAATTCATTACGGGCTGTATTATATCCAGCGGTGCGCCCAAAAAAATATGCCGCGATTATCGCGGCAATAAATATAAACAACATATACTTTTGCATTTCTGACCTATTGATTCATTGAACTGAAAAAGTCGTCGTTTGTCTTGGTCAGACGCAACTTGTCCAACAAGAATTCCATCGCTTCCAATGTACCCATTGGGTTTATAATGCGACGCAAGACATACATTTTGGACAAAATGTCTTTGCCCACCAACAAATCTTCCTTGCGCGTACCAGACTTGGTAATATCAATCGCCGGATATACGCGTTTATCAGACAGTTTACGGTCCAGAATAATTTCGCTGTTACCGGTTCCCTTGAACTCCTCAAAAATAACTTCGTCCATCTTAGAGCCTGTTTCAATCAGCGCAGTTGCGATTATTGTCAAACTGCCCCCGCCCTCAATATTACGGGCGGCACCAAAGAAACGTTTTGGCCGTTGCAGTGCATACGCATCAACACCACCGGTCAAAACCTTGCCAGATGAGGGAACACATGTATTATATGCACGCCCCAAACGCGTAATTGAATCCAACAAGATTACGACATCTTGTCCGGCTTCTACCAAACGTTTGGCCTTTTCAATAACCATTTCTGCAACCTGGATATGTCGCGTTGCAGGTTCATCAAATGTTGAAGAAATAACTTCTCCCTTGACGCTGCGTTGCATATCAGTAACTTCTTCGGGACGTTCATCAATCAACAAAACAATCAGTTTTACATCTGGATAATTTGTTGCGATTGAATGTGCAATATTTTGTAACATTATGGTTTTCCCAGTACGCGGTGGTGCAACAATCAGCGAACGTTGACCTTTACCTGTGGGCGAAATCAAATCAATTACACGGGCGGATAAACTGCGCCCTTTATCTTTATCATCTGGGATTTCCATTTTCAGCATTTCGTCTGGATACAATGGTGTCATATCATCAAAAGACACACGATGGCGCAACTTTTCAGGGTCGCCACCATTTACGCGTTCAATGGTTTCCAGCGCAAAATAACGTTCAGATTCATTTTGTGGCGCCTGGATTCGTCCTTCTATATAATCACCTGTTTTCAGACCATATTTTTTAATCAGGTTTGGCGATACATATAAATCATCGGGCCCCGCCAGATAATTACTTTCGGGTGCGCGCAAGAATCCAAAGCCATCTTGAATTCGTTCCAAAACACCATCACCAATCAGTGTAATTTTTTTATCCGCTGCATACACACGCATCACTGCAAACCGCAGTTGTTTCACATCCAGTTGTGATGGATTTTCAATACCCATATCTTCCGCCATTTTCAGCAGTTGCTGGGGGCTTTTTGCCTTTAATTCATTTACATGCATAGAAAAAATCCTTTGTTGGGAAAGTTGGACATTGTTAACAGTCCAAAATTGATGCACTTATTATAATTCATTTACATAAAAAAGTCAAGTGTTACACATTTAACATTTTTACTTGCGTTTATACGGTTTTATTCTGCATAATCATAATATACAAGGTTACATGCTTAACAAAGGAAGTGAAAATGGCAGGCAGTATAAATAAAGTAATTTTGGTCGGCAATGTTGGTCAAGATCCCCAAGTACGCACAATGCAAAACGGACAAAAGGTTATCAGTTTTTCACTGGCAACATCTGATCGTTGGCGCGACCGCCAAACCGGTGAACAGAAAGAACAAACCGAATGGCATCGTGTTGTGATATTCAACCCTAATTTGGTAGAAGTTGCCGAACGTATGTTGCAAAAAGGAACTAAATTATATCTAGAAGGTTCATTACGCACACGCAAATGGCAAAATCAACAGGGTCTGGATGTTTTCACAACCGAAGTAACATTAAATCAATTCGCGGGTCAAATGGTTATTCTGTCAGGTGCCAAGGCGATGTCTGCTGATGCGGGCAACACGGCTGCATCCCCTGCCGCCGCACCACGCGAAGAAGTATCGGTTGCAGAAATCGGCGACGACATTCCATTCTAAAAAAACAAACAAAATTGTAAACCACGCCTGTTGTGCGTGGTTTTTTTATATAAAATCGCCCTGCACTATGATATAATTATTGTAATCATGGCTGGGCGCGATAATAAAAAATTAAAACAAGAAAAACAATCAACACCACCGTCGTGGCGACGGCGGATGGTTGTGTGGTTGATGAACATATTTTTAATTTGTATTGTTGGTGTCGCGGGTTATGTCAGTGTTATATATCTGCGTATGCCATCACTTGATTCTATATTACACGAAACGCGCGATGCCGCCATTGTATTTTTAGATTCAGATGGACACGAAATTCGCAGTGAAAACAGAATAATGGGAACACCCGTATCCACAGAAAAACTGCCCCCGCATGTATGGCAGGCGATTGTCGCGATTGAAGACAAACGTTTCTTTAAGCACGGTCCTGTTGATATGCGTGGTATTACACGCGCAATGTTTGGCAATTTATTACACGGCCATATATCAGCAGGCGGTTCATCAATAACCCAGCAAACCGCCAAGAATATATTCCTGTCGCGCGATAAAAAAATTTCGCGCAAGGTACAAGAACTGATTTTATCATATTGGCTGGAAAATCGGTTTACAAAAAATCAAGTCTTGGATTTGTATATGAATCGTGTGTCATTGGTTGGGGGACTGCGCGGGATTGATGCGGCGGCACGCACAATGTTTGGTGTATCCGCATCTGAAATGACTTTGGCACAAAGTGCGCAAATCGCCGCAATGTTAAAAGCACCCACAACATACAGCCCCCTGTTGCACCCCGATAAAAATATCGCACGGGCGCGTGTTATATTGGCAGAAATGGTACGGCAAAATTATATCAGTCTGGACGATGCACGAATTGCAGCGCGCGAATTAAAACCTGCGACAACTGCAACTGATACAAACATATATCGTTATTGGACAGATTTTGTTATGGATGAAATACATTCGCGCCTGGGGGATATATCATCTGATTTATATGTGCACACCACACTGAATCGCCGCACACAAGAACACATTGCCACCATTTTACCAACACACTTGGACACATACCAAGGTGCCGCTGTTGCAATGGATTATGATGGCGCAGTGCGCGCAATGGTCGGTGGTGCAAATTATCAATCCAGTCAATTCAACCGTGCAACCGCCCCACGCCAACCCGGCAGTGCGTTTAAGCCTGTTATATATCTGGTTGCGCTGGAAAACGGTATGACGCCAGAATCTGTGGTAAACGATTCGCCATTTGCGATTGGCGACTATAACCCTAAAAATTATAACCAGCGATATTACGGTGATATAACATTGGCAACGGCTTTTGCCAAAAGTGTTAATTCTGTGCCATTAAAACTGACCCAAACATTTGGTATTGATTCTGTATTAGATATGGCGGGGCGTCTGGGGGTTGGTACACGGTTGCGTCGTGAATATTCAACTGTGTTGGGCGCATCGGAAATGTCGCTGATGGATTTAACAAATATTTACGCGGTTATATGGAATAACGGAATGTCCGTGCGTCCATATTCAATTACCAAGATAACAAATCCAAATGGCGA
The DNA here is from genome assembly GCA_946613195.1 of uncultured Alphaproteobacteria bacterium. Lineage (GTDB taxonomy): Bacteria > Pseudomonadota > Alphaproteobacteria > Rs-D84 > Rs-D84 > Enterousia. The sequence continues at coordinate 5,750 of CAMOFE010000010.1, read as the reverse complement.
TATTTTATATGAACGTAATCCATCAGACGCGATTCAGGTATTAGGCGAAAAAACATGCAAATATATGCGTGAAATGTTGGGTGATGTTATTGAATCAGGCACCGGGCGTCGTGCAAACGCAAACGGTGTTCTGGGGGGCAAAACCGGCACCAGTAATAACAACCGTGATGCATGGTTTATTGGTGCCACAGAAAATCAGGTTATCGGCGTGTGGGTTGGCAACGATAATTTTACACCAATGGATTCATCTATCACTGGGGGTACAATTCCCGCTGAAATTTTTCACAATATTGTTAATTAAAATATAAATTCCATTTTTATTCAGGTGTTTTTTGTGATATAATATGCCGTATGAAAGGAAGATTATTATTTTCTTTGCCGGTGATTTTATGCGCGCTGGTTGGGTCTGCGCGTGCCGATTGGCAATATCCGGGACGTTATGTTGGTGTGGGCGCATATGATGATGATGGTTCGCGTTTTGTACTGTCGTTGCGTGGCGGTGCATCATTTGGCATGGGCAAGATTCAGAACGATATCGGCGCATTAACAGTTGGGTATTGGCAGAATAATATTAATGGCGCAATTGTATCTGACGCATATCGCGAATCATATATCGCTGGCGGCGGCAGTGCATCTGATTTCGTTGATGCCGGTATTGGCAGTTTGGCAACCCTGCCCGCCAAGGAAAATTTCAAGGAATTATCTTTTACCGCCGGCGCCAGTTTGGGTTGGATTTTACCAAATCATAATAATTGGCGGCTAGAAGCGGGCTGGGATCACATGTCCGAAAGTGATTATAATGCCAGCCCTTTGTTTGAAGGGGATTTGCCACTATCTTCTGGGCTGTCTGTATTCACGCAAAGCGGTGCGGTTGAATCAACCATCGCATCAGATATAATCAGTGCAATGGTCTATTACGATTTCTATGACGGCGTACAAAAACCATTGTACACTATTGTTCCGTATTTAGGTTTGGGTGCCGGGTACGCGATAACGAATACCGTTATGAATTTATCTGATCCATATGGCGATTTATCATCGGATGTTGATTTACGTGAAAATTTCGGAACTGTTGGTGATTATGGTGTTGTAAAGTTTTATCGTTCCGAGCATACAAATTCTAACATTGCTGGAATTGTTGCCGCCGGTGTTTCATATGGTTTAAGCGAAACTGCATTCTTGGATTTTGGTGCGCGTATTATTTATATACCGAACAGCAAATGGGTTTTGCAAAATTCTGATGGTACACGCCACCGTGATTGGTTCAGCACCAAAGATTTAGTTTACGCAAACTTTACACTGGGTCTGCGATTTGAGTTCTAAAAAAAAAATCTGCGCACCGCGCAGATTTTTTTTATTTATTTGTTAATCGCAATTCTATGCGGCGATTCTTTTGCAGTGATGCCGCATCATTACCCAATTCAACCGGGTGCAAATCGCCAAAACCACTGGGGACCAGACGACGACGTGATACACCGTTGCGCGCTAATTCATCCGCCACAACCGTTGCACGCCGCAATGATAATTGCACATTATTGCGATAACCCCGCGTACCAGCAATCACTGGCTTTTTATCTGTATGCCCATCAACACGAATTATCCAATCTATGTTTGACGGAATTTTATGTTCTAAATCTTTTATAACATTTGCAATCAATCGCAGTTGATTTTTTCCGTCCACAGACAATGTGTATGAACCACTGGGGAATAAGATATCACTGGAAATAATAAACCTGTCGCCGTCATTGCGAATCGTTGTGCGATCACCAATGGCTTCTTTGATTGCGCGATAAAATTCAGATTGATAATTTGATGCATCGTTTAATTCTGCAACCTTGTCCGCCAATGCCTTGTTCAGGCGTGTTGACATTTCCACATATTTAATTTCTTGGGTGCGGGATTTTTCTTCGGCCGCATCCAGTGCCGCCTGGACCGCAGACAGTTGTTCTGACAATTGTGCGCGTTGCGCCGCCATTTGGTCTTGCAGTTCGCGCCGTTCCTGGGCTAATTTTTCGGTTTCCGAACGCGTCAGTTGCGCCTGGGCCAATTGCCTGTTCAGCGAATCCAAACGCGCCTGTAAATCATTAACCTGGGTTTCATACGCAGAAACCAAATCTTTTGTGCTGGATTCTTGTTCTTGCAGTTGTGTGGTCAATTCATTTTTATCGTTTTCCAATTCAATTAATTGCGCGCGCGCCAAAACCAGTAATTGCCGAGCCTCTTGTTCATCGCCTGTCATTTGCTGAATCGTCTGGGCCTGTTCAGCGTTTTGCTGTTTTAATTCTGCAACCGCCTTGGCACCGGACTGGCGATTAAAGACGCTGGTCGTTGTCCACAAAAACACGAACACTATCAGTAAAAATATCAGCACAATAACCAAATTAGAAAACAGGTCAACAAACGCCGGCCATGTATTTACCTGATTACGAAAACGCGTGTTTAACATTTTTTCTCTCTCTTATCTTTTATTATATTTCTATAACTCATCTGGTGCCACAGGATGTGTGTGCGCCGATAAATATTCTTGCAATTCATTAAATATTGCGTTCTGGGCAATTTGTAATTGTAAACCCAAAAATCCAATAATTAAACTGCCCGCCAGACCCAGCAACGAACTTGTAAACGCGATTGTCATGCCCGCCAATGGTCGCGCCAAACCCGATACCAGATTTTGCGTTGCATTGTCATCTATTATATTCAATCCACCAATCGTATCTGCAAATCCACCAATCGTCATTATCAATCCCCAAAATGTACCCAACAAACCCATAAAGATTAAAATATTGGAAACATATCGTACCGATTCGCGTGAATCATCCATGCGCCCCAGAATCGCATCAAAAATCGTATTCAACGCGCCAACCGATATACGCATTGGGCGCATGCGCAACATCATCGCCACAGGACGTAACAAGCATGGTGGCAACGGCGCGTTACGCGCACCTTGGATATATGAACGCCACCATTTGTATTCAGGTACCAGACGAAATATTTCAACAAAACATAACCCAATACCAAATAATGTTGTTCCAACAATTGCGCCATTAATAAATACATTAGCCGATGCAATCGTCATAAAATCACGCCAGAAAATTATTAACATAATCGCCACCGCCGCCACCAGCAACGCCATACGATTCAGACAATTATGAAACCTGTGTGTCATCATATGCTAATACCACCCCCATAACATTCAATTGTTATGCTAGTAAAAATATAAACATTAAGTCAATAGATAAAAAATCAGAAAATTGCTTGTGTTTATTTTTACATTCTTATAAACTAATAACGTGCATCAATTTTATAAATTGGTGTAGAGTATTTTTTATTGAGGGACTTTTTTATGTTTGGGAACAGTGTGTACTACGCGCGGCGTGTAGTTAGTATGGTAACAAAAATATTATATGCCATGTGTGTAATTGTTTGCACATCCAAACTGTATGCTGCCCCAACGCTTGGACCGAATTGGTCAACTATATATCATATGCCACGTGTGTGGCATGGTAATTGGAATGGTCATACAACATGCCCCCCTGGGTTTTATTATCATGCTGGCGTATGTCAACTGTGCCCAATTCCAGATTATTATTGCGATGGCAACAGCGGTCCCACACCAGGCGAAAGGAATTATTGTTATAAAGAACTTAGTCAATATTATCAAGACCATGGGCAACAAGACCCTGTTGACTGGATTGAAGATGCGGTTAATACAGGCTGGCAGTTTTTTGCATATGGTGAATTGGATGCGTATTATCCCGCGGCGCAATGTATCGCATCAATCCCTTGTGCAGATTTGGGTGTTGATAATCCGCAATGGGAATGCGCATGCCCAGACCAAAATATTTATCGCGTTTATATAAATGAAAATGGCGACTATTACGAATTTATGGATAATCCCAACGATGTTTGTCCAGAATACTGTCCACCTGGGTATTATTATGATTATGATAACAATGAATGTATGTTGTGTATCCCGGGATTTTATTGCACTGGAATTCCTGGTCAAGACCCACATGAAGAAGAAATTGTACCATGTTACGAAGAATTAACAGGGTATTATCAAGACTTCTTGTACAGTATGTTAAGGCCAACAAACCAAACCGCAATTGATAGTATTGTTGACCAAATTCACAATTGGATAAACAATGGCGGAACATCAATGGCCGCACAATCTGCAATTGGTAACGGTCTGGCTGGTGGTGAACAGTGCCTGTTGGCGATGGATTGTGAAACATACGGACAGTATCCATATGCCAGAGCCTTAATCACATCACAATGTGAATGTGGCGAACAAATGGTTTACCACGTAATATATGGAACAAATGGCGAATATCACGAATTTCTGCAAGATTCGTCCGAAGTTTGCACCACCGCAACCTATTCCGTTACATATTCTAATGCACAATGTCCAAACCCTTCGTATTCCAGTACATCCACAACAGTAACTGTTAATTCAGGCAGTTCAATAACATTACCAAACAACAGTAATGTAAACGGGACCGCATTTAATTGCGCTGGTTTTTCATTTGATGGTTGGCGTGTCGGTGCAAACGGCGACACGTATTATTCTGCTGGTAATTCTTATACACCAAATGGGAACGTAACACTGTATGCACAATGGACACCCAATTGTGTACGTGTTCCATTTAATAGTACAACCAACGGTGGCAGTGGCGGTCCGAGCGTTCTGTATAAACTGGCGGGCAGTACCGCATGGTATTCCGACATAGACTGCCACATACCAATTACAAATATTGGGCAATTACCAACAAAAACTGGTGCGGCATATACAGGCTATTACACAACCACAACATCTGGTGGCACCAGTGTATGTAATAATCAAGGCACTTTAAGCACCAGTTGGATTACATACGGTGGTCAAACAGTATATGCACGATACACAACCGGAAATTATGTTCATTTGTATGATACTTGTCCAAATATGCCATATTCATCTATGTCAACAATGGCGGGACCAATATCATACAGTTACCCGGGGACATTACCACAAATATCATCAATAACACCATGGGCAACATGTTTGGGTGGTGCAACGCAAATTCCTGCGACATTTATGGGTTGGTGCCATCCAAATAGTAATATATGGAATCTGGCCAGTCCGGGGTCATCTTTCGTTGGCGCAAACTGGATATATTTCACCCTGTGGTGTCCAGATCCCAACAGCATTAAATGCACTATTGGAAATACGAACAACGCAACAATACACTTGGCAACCAATGCAGAATTAATCGCAACGACAAACTTAACAACAAATCAAAATGTTGGTATGGCGCGTTGTATGAATAATCTGGGAATCAATCAAAGAGTTATAGGTTTAACAGTCGCAAAGGGTTGTTATTATATCACTGAATGTAACAACGGATTTTATTCTACAACAGCCGCCAGTGATACTGACAATATGTACATCACTAAAACAGCATCCAGTGGATTTAAGTATTTCGCACTATTAAGTACGGGTAATGGTGGCGAATCCCATGCTGCGTGCGTAACATGTGTCGCATGCACATATGCCGCACGAAATCATAGCAACACCAATCCATTAAGTGCACTGCCGGCAAATGCACATTGGACAACCCCAGGGGATGCAAATGGCATTTGTGATTGGGAATGTGATGATGGGTATGTATTAAATGATGCTGGCACTGCATGTATTCAATCTGTGGCGCACACTGTTACATACAACTGTGGCGCGGGTACGGGAACACCACCCACATCACATACAGGACTGT
>CAMOFE010000009.1 GCA_946613195.1 uncultured Alphaproteobacteria bacterium | reverse complement strand
GAGCAGCGGAATCATAATCCGCGTGTCGGGGGTTCAAGTCCCTCTCCCGCTACCAAAAATTAAATCGGGTGTGTCCCGATTTTATTTTTAATATTGGAAAATTGTGTCCGATATTATATACTTTCCATACACAACACAGGAGAAAAAAATGAAAACACTTTACATAATTATTGCTGGTCTGATTATTGCTGGGGCGGCGATATTTTTATACAAAAACCACAAATGGGACAAAACTTTTGTTAAAAATTCTGATGTAATTGTTTCGCGCGTACACTTTACAAACAGGTACGGCATTAAACTGGCGGGGGATTTATATATTCCAAAAAACAAGTCCGCGAAAAAATTACCTGCAATCGCAATATCAGGACCGTTTGGTGCGGTCAAAGAACAATCATCTGGGCTGTATGCAAATGAAATGGCGCACCGCGGATTTATCGCATTGGCATTTGACCCGTCATTCACTGGGGAAAGTGGTGGAACATCGCGATTTGTTGCGTCCCCAGATATTAACACCGAAGATTTATCAGCGGCTGTTGATTATTTAATCAATCGTGATGATGTTGATTCTGATAAAATTGGAATTATTGGAATTTGTGGTTTTGGCGGTTTCGCCATAAATGCGGCAGCCATGGATACACGCATACGCGCAACTGTGGCGATGACAATGTATGATATGACACGTGTTTCTGCAAATGGATATTTTGATGCCGATAATAATTCCGATGCCAGATATAAAACCAAGGTCGCATTAAATAACCAGCGTACCATTGATTATAAAAATGGTTTTGCAGAATTAGCAGGCGGTGTCCCAGATGTATTACCAGACGATGCACCACAATTTATGCGTGATTATTACGATTATTATAAAACCCCACGTGGCTATCATAAACGTTCGCTAAATTCCAATGGCGGATGGAAAAAAACATCGTCTTTATCCATGATAAATATGCCGATTTTACAGTACGCCGATGAAATCCGCACTGCTGTATTATTAGTACATGGTGAAAACGCCCACAGTCGTTATTTCAGCGAAGATGTATTCAAGCGTTTGCGTGGCGACAACAAAGAATTAATGATTATCCCAGGCGCATCACATGTTGACCTGTATGACAATATGGACGCAATTCCATTTGATAAAATAGAATCTTTTATTCGGAAAAATATGAACTAAAAAAATGCCGGCATTTTGCCGGCATTTTTGTTATTTATTTGTGTTTTTAATCGTGTTTTATGATATAATACAAAGAAAATTTATGGTAACGAAAATGATATCAAAACAACAAACACAAATATTACCTAAATCATTATGGCAATTTTATCTGCGGTATGCAATACCGGGTTCTGGACTTATGCTGGGGCTGTGGATGTTATTTCTATTCATTTTATCAATGGATGGTGTATTGTTTCCAAACTTTCAACGCTGGTTTGTCGCATTGTTTGAGACACCCATCCCCGATGGTGTGAATTTTATTCACTTTGCACTGCCAACGATTTTATTAATAACTGGTTTAAGTCTGATGATTTCAATCAGCGCGCTGTTACGCAGTGTGTGTTTTTCACATTGGTCGCCCCAGGTAAAGAATCGTATTTCAGTTCACCTGAATGATTATGTGCACAGTCAATCAATGTCGTTCTGGACTGGACGTATGCCAGGAAAAATCAATGCACAAATAGGTTATGTTGCGAATGGATTCAGTGTTATCCAAGATTTTTGGCGTATTGTATGTTTGCTGATAACCGTGGTATTAAATGTTGGATTGATACTGTCTATTAATTCATATGTCGCAATTATATTTGGTACAGTGTTTTTGTTTCGTACAATATACAGTTGGCGTATGGTAAAACCATTAAATAACGCATCCAAAGATGCCAGTGGCGCGGCAAGCGAACTGTCGGGACACACTGTTGATAGTCTATCTAATTTTTCAATTGTAAAAATGTTTGCTGGTGCAAAAAACGAACGCAAATACCTGGCACCATCGCGCACAAATGTTATCAAGACAAATATGCACGCAGGTTTTATATCGCGCATATTTTGGGGTGTTCCACTTGTAATCTGGGATTTGTGTTATGGTGCAACATTACTGTTCTGTGTTTATTTATATGTACATGGTGAAATTTTAATTTCTGAAATAGTATTTACAACATCTGTATATTTTAATGTTATGGGTACGATTAGTATGATTGTAAATCAAATTCCAGATATTACAGACAAAATCGGTTCTGCAACCAAGGCATATAATGAAATAAACACGCCGATAACTGTACAAGATATGCCAGATGCAAAACCATTAAATGTTGTACACGGGGAAATTGAAATTAAAAATGTTTCATTCAAGTATAAAAACAAATATATCTTGCGTAATTTTTCGTTAAAGATAAAACCAGGCGAACGCGTTGGTCTGGTTGGTTCATCGGGTGCCGGCAAAACAACATTGGTAAACCTTTTGATGCGGTTTTATGATCCAAATCACGGTCAAATTTTAATAGACGGCACAGACATCGCGACCATTACCCAGGATTCACTGCGTGAAAACATCGCTTTTATTCCCCAAGAACCAACTATGTTTAACCGGACACTGCGCGAAAATATAGAATATGGTCGTCTGGGGGCAACAGATTCTGAAATTCGTCGTGCCGCGCGTCTGGCCGCTGCAGATAAATTCATAATGGGAACAGAAAAGAAATATGAAACACGTGTCGGCGACCGCGGTATTAAATTATCGGGCGGACAACGACAACGCATCGCTATTGCGCGTGCTTTTCTGAAAAATGCACCAATTTTGATATTGGACGAGGCTACATCTGCCCTGGACAGTGAAACCGAGGTCGCAATCCAAGAGTCTTTTGATAAACTGGCACATGGTCGCACAACAATCGCAATTGCGCACCGTCTTTCAACACTTCGCAACATGGACAGAATTATTGTTATGGACCATGGACATGTTATAGAATCTGGCACACACAAATCATTGCTGCGCCGGCGCGGACACTATGCAAATTTATGGAAAATGCAATCTGGCGGATTCTTGCAGGAATAAAAAAAGTTGCTGCTTTGTATCTCATAGAAAATATGTTTTTAACACTATTGACATTTAATATTTTTGCATTAAACTGCCTTGTAGTAATGTTCTGTGGCAAAAAATGTGAAAAATCAAAAGGTTTGTTATGCAACTGAAACAAAATGTTTATTTTAAGCTTTATACACATATGTTTTATAATGGTTATGATAATGACGGGTATTTCACCACAAACAATAGACACAATTTTGAAACAAGTATAGATACAAAAACATACAACAAGTCGGTTAAAACATCAGAAATATTAAAATCAATTCGTAACTTTTGTGGTTATATTGCTGAAAACACAATGAATTATATTGATAAGAAAACATATGATATTCTATTGCAACGATATGTTTCTATCAGAGATTTAGATGATAAAGATTATTTTCAATCTTACTCATTTAATGGCGGAACATTTCGTTTTATTCTGTCAACTAATGATAAATTAATTTATCCACAAGATGTGTGTAATATATTAAATGTCCCTTTTTATTTTAAGAATACAATCCCAGAAATTTCTAAATTGAATCCTGATTGTCCCGTATACATAGAAAAATACGACGAATATACTGCTACAATTCGACAACTGGGGGCACAAGATATAGTCGTTGATACAGATATGAATCAAATATACCCAACTATTACAAATAATCCCCCTGTTGCGTTAATTAATTTATTTAAAAAAAGAAAAGAAATTATCAAATAAAACAACGCCGGCATTTTGCCGGTGTTTTTTATCTCCTGAAACTAATTTTTCCGACAGCATTTCTGCCGAAATAGTTATTTAATTTTTCTGTTATTTCATCTGCACGGTACGACAGTGTTAATGCCATTGCCGGATTTATTGGGCGAATTGTGATGTTATACTTGCCGTCCCGGGTCTTTTTTACCGCCGCAACACGTGCCACAGATGCAATATCTGGGCCCATAATTTCGTCCCAGCGCATCATTAAATCAGAATCAGATGCGCGAACACCAAATATACGCAACAATCCACCCATTGCGCCGGCAATTGTTTGCGGGCGCGATATACGGGTGGCTAATTTATTTTCGTTTTTATTTGGTTGGTTTGACATAATCGTACTCTTTGGGCATCAAGATATACATTGACCCTTGGGAATGTTGACCGTGGGCGAATTTATATGCATCGTCCCCCTTGCCAAAGAATATATCTGCGCGAATCCATCCACGAATTGCGGAACCTGTATCTTGGGCAATCATTAAACGGCGGAATTTACGCCCATCGTATGACAGGTTTGTATCCACGTATACAGGCAATCCCAATGTATACAGCGAATCATCCATTGCAATACTGCGAATCTTGGACAATGGTGTCCCCAGTTTACCAATCACATCTGGCGGCACAGATTCATAGAAATATACATAACGCGGATTGTTATAAATAACCTCTTTCGCCAATGCAGGATTTTGTTTTAGATGTGTCCAAACCGCATCCGAACTGTACCCACCAGCAGGTTTAATACCGCGTGCTTTTAATTGTTCACCAATAGACTTGAACGGCATATCGTTCACACCAGCAAAGTTCAGTTTAACATTTGTGCCATCTTCCAGTTTCAGCATACCGCTGCCTTGAATCTGAATATTTTGCACATCAACAATATTTGCCCAGTACAAAACACGACCGATTTGCTTTTCAACAATGGTCTTTTTAGGCACATTTTTATAGTTTTGCCCGTTTGTTGGCACACCCATCAACGGTTCATTACATTGGGCTGTTTTTTCACGACACGCCGGAATTATTGGTGAATAATAGCCTGTATATGTACCTGTTTTACTGCCGTCATCGTTTAATATCTGATAGGCTTGAAAATGCGATTCAAACCATGCCCGGACTGTTGCCACATCCGCGGATGTTGCCGGCAAATTTGCGCATTTTTCTGCCATTAACGCCTTGTCTGGTATCACACGCCCTGTATATTGAATTTTTGCCTTGCACGAATTACGAAACGCCTGCAATGCATAGCGCACATCGTCATCCGCCCATCCTGGGATATTAGAATAAGACACCCGTTTCAGATTTGACGGTATTACCGAATTATCACCTGTATGATATGAATCACCAGATGGACTAATATCGCCACACGATGCCAAAGCCAATACAAATGCTGTCAATCCAGCATATTTAACAACCGATTTTATACAAAAATTCATTTTATTTTACTCCCCCACTTGTAAAATCTTTTTCCAGTGTTATATTATCATAAAATGGCATGCAAAAAAAGGAGCAAAATACCATGGCAAAATTTAATATCATTTCGCAATTCTTGAAAGACATCTCGTTTGAGAGTCCAAATGTCCCAGAATTGTTCTTTAAACAAGAAAATACATCCGCAAAATTGGAAATTAACATTGATATCCAAATCAAAGGTGCAGAAAATAATTTGTTCATGGTTGATTTGATTACCAAGGTTCATTCTAAACTGGATGCGGGCGACAAATCCATATTCTTGATTGATTCTACATATTCTGGCTTGGTGCAAATGGGCGAAGAAAAAGACGAAGAAGCAAAAAAACGTACATTATTGATTGATGTTCCAACATTGTTGTTCCCATCTGTTCGCAGTATGATTACCCGTCTGACATCAGAATCCGGATTCCCACCGGTAACATTGCAGCCTGTGGATTTCCAAAAATTATATGAAGATAAACAAGCACAACAAAGCGCAAACCAAAAATAAAAAACCCGGCGAATGCCGGATTTTTTATTCATGTCTGTTTTGGTATTCACCCGCAATTAATTTTTCACGGACAATATGATGCTTTACCTTTTGTGTACTGGTCGTTGGTAAATCATCTGTGGTCATGGCAAAATGCGTAACCCATTTATAAGATGCAACTTTTTTATTTGCAGCCGCAATCGCCTTGGTTAATTTTTCCATTGTCATTTTATCATCTACGCTGAACACGCCATATGCGACAGTTTTATCTTTAACCTTATGCTCAAACACGGCAACATTTTTTACCCCTGGAATTTTAATAAACAATCCTTCTAATTCATCTGGATAAACATTTTTACCGCTATCTAAAACAATTATTTGCTTTTTACGACCTGCAAAATGCAATTCGCCATTTTTATCAATCGTTACCATATCACCTGTATTAAAGAAACCGTTTTCATCAAAAACTTCGGCATTAACGGCCGGGTTATTCAAGTATCCATTGAACACCTGGTGACCACGCAACCACAGAACACCAACACCATCTGCGTTTTTATCACGAATATCAATTTCATTATTTGTTGTTGGTGCACCAAACGCAAACGGAACACGATGTTTTAACGGCTTTGATATACAAATTGGTCCAACTGTTTCTGTTAATCCATAACCTTGGATAAAACCAAACCCCAGTCGCGTATAAAACTTTTCTATTTCTGGTTTTGTGGCTGCGCCACCTGCAATTAATACCTTTACACGACCACCAAACAAATCCAATACAGGTTGTTGTACACGGCGAACCAAAAATCCCAGACCAATCGCATTAAAGAATTTACCATATTTCAATAATGGACGCGCAATCCACCATTTTTTTTGCGATTTAATATTATCAATGATTTTGTTACGAAACACCTCAAACAAACGGGGAACAGCCGGAATAACATGTGGACGAAATTCACGAAAATCCGCCAATATTTCTTTTGGATTAACAGTCGGTTGCAACAATACCCCCAGACCGTATTCAAGACACGCCAAAACTTCTACGGCGAATCCAAATATGTGATACATGGGCAAGAAACCGTACATAATATCGCCTTCTTTCATACCAGTACTGGCACGCATATCTTCCAGTGAATGTGCACATTCAATCAAATTAAAGTGCGACAGTGGCACAACCTTTGGGGTGCCAGTGGATCCAGATGTAAACGACATTATCGCCGTATCTAATGATTCTGTTTTTGCAGGTGTCAATTTTGGATTAATTTTACCGTCCGGCGTTGTTATATCATAAAAAGTAAATTTTTCTGTTCTATAAAAAAATGATTTTTCCGCACAAACAAATTTGCACTTGGTTATTTTAGTCATATTATCGTATTCATACGGTGTCAGATTTGTATCTAACATTAAAACTGTTCCACCCAGATACCAAATCGCAAATAAAGTTATCGGAAATTCAGGAATATTATGTGATAAAATACCGACAATATCGCCAGAATTAACACCTTGTTCTGATAAAGATGTTGCGCGTTGTTTTACGCGTTCAACAAAACCAGCATATGTTACACCTTCACGCACCAAATACAAATGATTTGGCCATGTTTTTGCGGTCTTTTCCAAAAAACGATACATATTCATAGTAATAAATTCCTTGTTGTTTTTATATCACGCAGTGGCTATTATATCATAAAAGACAGGATTGCAAATATGAAAATACTGACGATAAATATTAATTCTATTCGGGCACATATAGAAAGTTTTATGGAAATATTGCGCGCACACGAATATGACACTATCTTGGTTCAAGAATTAAAAGTAGAAGATGCATCTTTTCCGCATAATTTATTTGATGAATTTGGTTATAATATCAAGGTGTTCGGCCAAAAAAGTTGGAATGGTGTTGCGGTCTTTGCGCGCGATTCTATTGAAGATGTTGTACGCGGATTGCCGAACTATGCCGATGTAAATTCACGTTTTATTGAATGTGTTATTGATGGGCGTGTCCGCGTTATAAATACATATATGCCAAATGGCGATACGATTGAATCACCTAAATTTCCATACAAATTGGCATGGATGCGGGCATTTACAGATTATATTGCCGGATATCTGGATTCCCCAGAACCTGTGATAATTGGTGGGGACTTTAATGTTGCATTAACAGATAATGATGTATGGAATCCTAAAAATTATGTTGGTATTGCGATTGCGGCACCAGATGCGCGAAACATAATGCAAGAATGGTTGGATTCTGGATGGGTTGACGCATGGCGCACATTACACCCAGATGAAACAGGATACACATGGTATGGATACCGCGGGCGCGACACAATTGGTAATAACCAGGGATTAAGATTAGATTATTTCTTGTGCAATCGTGTTGCTGCAAAAATGATTAAAAATTGCGAGATTGATATGTCCCCGCGTATGGCAAATAAACCAACCGACCATTGTGGATTGATGTTACAGATTAATTAAAATTACCAATCTATCGGTGTTTTGCCATGTGCGATTAAGTATTCATTTGCGCGCGAAAAATGGTGATTACCGAAAAATCCACGCGATGCAGATAACGGCGATGGATGGACACTTTTCAGAATTAAATTACGTGATGGGTCAACAATTTCTGCCTTGCGCTGGGCAAAACTGCCCCACAGCATATAAACAATATTTTCCCGCGCACTGCATGCGCGAATAACACTGTCGGTAAATGTTTCCCACCCGCGCCCTGTATGTGATGCCGCCGCATGCGCACGCACAGTTAATGTCGCATTTAATAACAATACCCCCTGGCGCGCCCAAGATGTTAAATCACCATTTGTTGTACTATCACGTCCTAAATCGTTTTTTATTTCTTTATAAATATTTTGCAGCGATGGTGGTATTGGTGTTGGTGGCAATACAGAAAAACAAAGTCCATGTGCCTGGCCAGGTTCATGATATGGGTCTTGACCAATAATCACAACCTTAACATCATCCAGTGGGCACAGGTTAAACGCATTAAAGATGTTTTTTGGTGCTGGGTAAATTGCGCGACCAGATAAATATTCTGCGCGCACAAAATCTGTCAGATTACGGAAATAATCTTTATTAAATTCATCGCTTAACGCATTTTTCCAAGATTGTTCAATTTTTACATCCATACCTACACCTTTATTAATCCCAACTGGCATCCTTTCCATAACACAACATCAATATATCCACGCGGTAATCCTGTTTCAAGACACAGATGTGCAAACATATCATCACACACCGATTTTATTTCTGGACATAATTTTCCATTATTTATTTTTTCTTGTAATGGCGGATTTCCTGCATATACAACACCTAATCGCTGAATCCATATATCATATTTTACAATATTTTCGCCCAGATTCCGTGCCAAATGATTTGCAGTAATTTTTCCAATATGTGGCAATTTTGATAAAAAGTTTAATTTTTCATTTAATTCTTCTATGCGGTAATATTCATCGCACAGCGCGTGTCGTTCATTCCAAATTTTTATAATTGCATTGATTTTATTTTTGTTATGAAACATTGTAAACAATTCATCAAAATTTGCACCATTATTATGTAAATATTCTGTTATTTGTGCATGAATTTTTTTTGCCGTTTTTTGCGAAAATCCACCTGCCAGAATTACATATGCGCACATATCTGCAAATTCATCTGGGGTAAATTGGCGCGGATGCGACAACATATCGCGTATTTCATCAAAACTTTGCGCATCAGAATCCGCGCCGTGTTTACGAATCTGGTCTTCTAATGCGCAAAACCAAGTTTTGTTAAACATTACACATCCAAGTTTGCATCCAACGCATTTTCAACAATAAAGTCGCGACGCGGTTCAACAACATCACCCATTAACATTGAAATAACTTCGTCTGCGGCAGATGCATCAGATATTTTAACCTGGAACAAACTGCGGTGATTTGGGTCCATTGTTGTTTCCCACAACTGTTCCGCATTCATTTCACCCAAACCTTTGTATCGTTGAATTTTCAGACCTGTTTTTGCATAATCAAATGCGGTATTCAACAGATTCAACGCACCGACAATTTTTTGCGATTTTGACTTTACCCGCAGAATTGTAGGTGACGCAAAAGTTTCAATCAATTCATCGCGTCCATCCATTTTATGCCATGCGCGAATTTCTGCACCCATTAATTTTTCACGTGGCAATATATGTGTTTCTGTTACACTGCGCAATGTGCGTGTAATTGTGATACCACTATCATCAGATGATATTTTCCATCCGCGCTCAAATTCCAGTTCTTGGGCATCTAACATTCGTGCCGCGGCGGCAAATGTTTGTTCGTTTTCATTCTCAAACACATTGTTTAGTGCCAATGCCTCTATAAATCGCAGTGGCATAATATGATTCAACGGCTGCAATAAATTGCGCATATTCAGAACCAGCGACAATAACCGTTTCAAGTCTGCACCAGAAATTTGCGCCCCGGATGCTAATTCAATAACACCATCTGTTGCTAATTGTTCCATCAGGTAATCGTTCATCTCGGCATCATTTTGCAGATAGATTTGTTGTTTGCCGCGCGTAACGCCGTATAGCGGTGGTTTCGCCACATAAATATATCCGCGTTCAATCGCCTGGGGCATATGACGATAAAAGAACGTCATCAACAATGTCTGAATATGCGCACCGTCCACATCAGCATCGGTCATAATAATAACTTTGTGATAACGCATTTTTTCAATATCAAATTCGTCTTTACCAATACCCGTACCCATTGTCGTAATCAGCGCACCAATTGTATCCGACCCCAACATTTTATCAAAACGCACGCGTTCAACATTTAATATCTTGCCGCGCAATGGTAAAATAGCCTGGGTTTTACGGTCGCGTCCTTGTTTTGCAGTACCGCCAGCCGAATCCCCCTCTACAATAAACAATTCACATTTTGCCGGGTCGCGTTCAGAACATCCTGCCAATTTACCAGGCAGACCGCCCAATTCTGGGCCGGTTTTTTTTCGCGACAATTCACGCGCTTTGCGTGCCGCCTCGCGCGCGGTTGCAGCCTCTATAATCTTATCAACTATTAATTTGGCAATTTGTGGATTTTCTTCTAGATATTCATACAGCATTTCAGATACAGTGCTTTCTACAACAGGACGCACTTCGGATGACACCAATTTATCTTTGGTTTGCGAACCAAATTTTGGGTCCGGAATTTTAACACTGACGATACTGGTTAACCCTTCGCGGAAATCTTCGCCCGACAGATTGATTTCTTTTTTAGTATTGTGTTCAGAAATATATTTGTTAATTGCGCGTGTTAAACCTGCACGAAATCCCGCCAAATGCGTTCCGCCATCGCGGTTTGGAATATTGTTGGTAAAGCATAATGATGTTTCTGTATATGCTGTTGTCCATTGCAGAACAATTTCAATATATGTATCTTCTATTTGCTTTATCATCTGAATCGGGTCACGATTCAACAATTCTTTGGATTTATTCAGGTATGTTGCAAACCCTTTCAGCCCATCCGCACTGTGAAATTCACGAGTCTTTTTTTCACCGCCACGTAAATCTTCCAGAATAATTTTGACATTTGCGTTCAAGTATGACTGTTCACGCAACCATGTTTCCAATACATCAAAACTAAAATCAACACTGGCAAAAGTATTAGGCGATGGCTTAAATGTTACTTCTGTTCCGTGTTCAATACCGCTTTTATTTTCGGTGATACTTAAATCAGATGTTGGTACACCTTCGGCAAATGTCATTTGTGCCTGTTTTTCACCACGCCATACGCGCACTTCCAGCCATGTTGACAATGCGTTAACCACAGACACACCAACACCATGCAAACCACCAGATACCTTGTACGCACCACCTGTATCATTATCAAATTTACCGCCCGCGTGTAATTCGCACATAATCAATTCCAGCGCAGACCGCCCTGTTTCGTGATTGATATCAAATGGCATACCACGTCCATTATCGCGAATTGTTGTTGAACCATCTGCATTTAACGAAACATATACCGTATCAGCATAACCAGCCATTGCTTCGTCAATAGAGTTATTAACAACCTCGTAAATCATATGGTGCAAGCCATTGCCACCTTCGCCAACATCGCCGATATACATACCGGGGCGTTTTTTGACCGCTTCCAACCCTTTCAGAACCTTGATTGAATCACCAGTATATTCATTATTTACAGACATTTATTTTCCTTTCTTTTTATCGTGAAAAACATAGCAATTTCTGCTATAATTATCAAGAAAAAAGGTCAAAAAAAGGATAATTACCATGAAATTTAAGTTATTGTATTTCGGCGATATTTATATTAATCCGAAAAAAAGAGCGCAACACATTTCTGATATTCGTATGCAATTTCACCCACAACTAAAAAAATTGGTTGAACACAGCCCTTGGGACAATTTAACACGGTATATGATGCCAAAACCAACAAAAAGCCCCATTACCACCAAGCATATTGGTGGAATTGACTGGAATCCAATTATAACACCAAACCTGAATTTAATTGCAGAATTGGATATCCAGATGTTACATCCTGAAATTGTCGGGGTATCACGATCTGATATTGATAACAGGATAAAAACACTGTTTGATGGATTGCGTGCACCCCAGAATGAACACGAAATCGGCGAAAACACCCCCAGGGATATTGGACCAATTTATACACTGTTGGACGATGACCATTTAATAACGCGCCTGTCGGTGAATACATCGCACTTGTTATCATCAGATATATTTTCAGAACAGATTCAACGCAGCCCAGATTCTGTATTTATGATGATTGATGTAAATGTTCGTGTATCCGAAGGAACATTGGAAAACTTGCCATTTATGGTGTAAAAAAATCCGGCAAAATGCCGGATTTTTAATTAAACATTGCGGTTATTTGATCTTGCATTTGGAATGTGCCAAACACAACCCAACCAATTATAAAGGACACCAGTATAATTCCAACACTGTTTAATGTACTGGCAATTGCATCCATTTTTCGTACAGATTCATCCAGATAATCATTTGCAATTCGTGCCAGATTTTTATCAAAATCTGTCATATCTGCATATATTTCCAAATCCCCGATTATTTCTTGGTTTGGAAAACCACGACCAGAACTGTTTAATGCCATACCTAAATTTTCACCATTTGCAATATGCTTTAATGCGGCATCCAGTATTGAACGTAAATATCGTCCAGAATTATCAGATAGCATTCGCATTGCATCTGGCAATGTTATTCCTGATGATACCAATGCTGCCAATCCTGCCAACCATCCAACAGAAACATGTATTTTATATATATTCCATGGCGGTAAATTATCAAATCGCGCCCGAATTCGTCCAGACCAATTTGGCAAACTGAATGTAATCAATATAACCAATACAACAAATCCAACTGCAAACAGTTGCCAATATTTACCAGTAAATTCTGACAACCATACCAAAGATGCCGCGATGCCACGCCACACAATACCGTCATCTGCAACCGATGCCAATGGTGGTACTAAATAAATTCCGACCATTATTATCAACGCAAACGTTAATGCAAACAAAAACAATGGATATGCCAGCGCACTTAAAAACGCGCGCCGTATGCGTTGCATTCCATTAACCATACGTTCCAGATTTTCCAGGGCAATAACCAAACTGGAAATATTTCCTGATGTTAATAACAGTGTTTCGTTTGGTGTCATCCAACCGCGTGTGGCATCAGAAAAACTCATCCCCATTTCCAGATTTTTTTGCCATTTACGCAAAACTATCGCAAAAGGTTCATGTGGCTTTTGACCATTATGTGATTCAATTTGTTCCAACCGCCCCAGCGCATTCATCAATGTAAAATCATTACGCAATAACGATGCCAGTTTACGCATCAAAGACATACGCTTGTCTGTGTTCATACGAAAAACCAGTTTCGCATAAAATAATTCTATGTTGTTCATTATTAATAAACCTCTGGCCTGTCAAGTAAACCAACCCAGCGTTCCAATTCATCAACGCCGATTATCCCTTGCAACATTAATTCTGTGGCAGATTCTTTTAATGTTCGTCCATCCATTTCTTCCAACCAATATTTAACCGCCGCATCTGTATTACCCGCCAACGCCAGTGATAAAAATTCACCATTTGTTATGATAATTTCACTTGCCTTGATACGGCCAATTGTGCCTGTACCATTACATTCACTGCACCCTGCCCCACGAATATAAACCTGGTTTAATCCTAAATCACCAAACATTTCACGCACACGATTATATGCCGGATGCTCGGGATGGTCTGCCAATCTTTCACGACAATACGGACATAATTTCTTGAACAAGCGCATTGAAATCAGACCGCGCATTAATGTTTCTTCTTGTAACTTGAAACTTTCTACACCCATATCCAACAAACGCGTTAATGCCGCAATCGCAGAATTAGCATGTAATGTTGTCCAAACATTATGCCCTGATAATGCCGCGCGTACAGTTAATTGCGCCGCAGACAGTGTTCTGATTTCACCAACCATCATTGTATCAGGATCACTGCGCAATGCGGCCGCCAATGCTTCGGTATATTTTTCATCACGCACTTCTTCATTACCAGCATTTACCACAGGCATTTGGTGTGCACCGAAAATCTTTTGTTCTACGGGGTCTTCTACGGTTATCATATTTATTTCATAATTACGTTCTTTCAACATCAGTGCCATATTATGTACCAGTGTTGTTGATTTACCAGAACTGGTTGGACCCGCAACAATAACCAAACCTGTTGGAAAAGAACGCATACGCATCAACAGTTTTTGTTCATATTCACCAAATTCTTGTTCTGTTTTTATTCCCTGGGACGGATTATCATATAACAGTCGCATAACCACATACCGCGACCCAAACGCAATCGGGTTAAATTGCATACGAATACTTAAAATGCCATTTGGCAGATATAAATCTTTGGTTCCGCGCAATGGTGTACGCCCGTCTTTTTGCGCAGATTGATATTCATTTTGTGCATATGTAGAATTTGATATATCTGCCGATGCAAATGCGGCACGAACAAAAGATTCACCCCAACCTGCATTATATTCTAAAACAGGTTGCATACTGCCATCAATGCGGAAATAAATTGTGGTTTGGTCAGAAACATCTATGTGAATATCAGATACTTTTTGTGCCGCCGCGCGTGCGATAATATCAACAAAATCCTTTTGCATTTGGTTGTCAAAATCTGTACGCGAACGCGACCCACCCCCCAGTTGCACTTCGTGCATTTTGTATATTGCAGATATCAATCCCATATCTGAATAAAAAGGCGCACGTACAAACCCAGTGCGACGACGAACCAAATCCAAGAAAGATAAAACACGACCATCATAACGATGTGTGCGTGAAACAATTATTTCGCCCCCAGAAAAATATGCAACCAAACCTTGCATATCTTTGGACAATTCCATATTTGCCCCTGTTGCCGTTAACAACCGGTTACCATTTGCAAACAAGTATTCTATGATTTCTTTTTGTGGCGCATTTTCCAATCCCAACGGCACAGACGGCTTGTTTGCGACAATATTCTTTTCAACTAAAATATCTTGTTCTTTTTTTGCCATGATGAATCTGTGAATTTATTTGGCATTGGCAACATTTAATGTTTGCGTTTTACCATCTTTGATAAAAACAACACCTTCGTCTAATGATATAGATTTTACAGTAAACCCATCCAACACACGCCCAACACTAACACGTTTATTTTGACCTGTATCTTTATCAACCAGTGTTGCCTGTAATTGAGAACCCGCCCCAATCACATTCTGTAATTTATATTTATCAATTATATTAAATTCCCCAGGTTCCGAAACAGGATTATTATTACGCACATTTCCAGGAACAGGCGCATTTGCACTGCGTACTGGATTCACTAATTCCCCAGACATTAAATTTTGTTTTTCAATTTCCAATTTTGCAGTTTCATTTTCCAGGCGTGCTTTTTCCATCTCAAATTCTTGTTGTTGTTGTTCTGCACGACCAGATAATGTATCAATTTCCATTTGCAATTTGATTTTTTCAGCCGCCAAACGGTCTAATTCCAAATCTAACTGAGCACGTTCTTTTTCCAATTTCATCAAGATTTTATCTTGTTCCAGACCTGTAATTTGCTGAAACAGCGACCCAGACACATCATAATTTGCAATTGCATCAATTGCTATATTGTCATCATCTTGATATTCATCAGACCATGCACATGGCATATACGCGAACGCACACGCCAATATCACAGATAAAAACAATGTTTTTTTATTATATTTATTATTTTGCATAGATTATCACCTCATAGTTCCATGTGCGATTTGCCGCAGTCCATTCACAACGTGTCATATAAACACCACCAAAATCGTTAAATATTTCCATAAAGTGTGTCGGGGTTAATTTTGATGAAACCCCAATTTCTACAACATCCAAATTTATAATTTCTGTATCGTTTTTAATTGTGTCTGTAATGATTCCTATTTTTGGTGTTGTATTTAATTCCTGGAATCGCGTTGCAACCGCACGTACAATCGTGTCTGCATCGCGTTCATCTTGGGATGATATTATTGCAACCCCCGGCAGCGGTGCACGCACAGTTAAAATACTGTCGCTATGTTCTTGGACAATTACACCTGGCATTAATTCAGATGCGATATTATAAAAATCACCCAATGTTCCGTATTCACGACTAAATTCTGCAACAACAAAATCTTCTTCGCATTTAACACTGGTCTGAATCCATCCGGCAATCGGTTGCATCAAGAACCCAATTGCACGATAACATACATCTGCCCGCGAATACACATCTGGCAAGTTATCAAATGGCATAACCATTGGTTCTGGTTCAGGTTTAACAATTTCGTATTCCGCATCCAGTTCTTTATTTTTTTCCTCTATTTGACGATGATATTCCGCCGCCAGTTCTGGGTTTATTTTTGCGATTTGTGGTTGTGGCGATAATACCCGAAGAATAGGTTCATGATATAACTTAAATACAGCCAATATAAACAACACAACAATTAATAAAGACAGTAAAATTGTCCCAATGCGACTAATATATTTCAATGTACCGCGATGATTCCCCGTCAGTACATCACGCAATTTTCTATCAATGGCGCGTGGTGCCCCCCATTCGCCAGGCGCAATAAATGCCGCCCAATCTGGAATTTCTGCTAACTTGAAATATTCTTCGCGTGCTTCATCCTCTTTGGTGAAAATTTTATCTGCCAATATAACACCATTTCTGACGGCGACCAATAAATACGCACCATCAACCGCAAAAGCCGCCAAAAATGACGAATATTCTGAAAAAGTACCCATAATATCAGATGCCGCAGATGGCATACCACTGCGATGGCCGTAACGCGTTGCGCCCAATCCAACCATATTTCGGTATGTTATAAATAAATTCAACCGACTATCAATTCCACGTGCCAAAGTTCGCGCAAAATTACGCGCATCGGTTGTACCGTCTGTTGGTTGCCAAAACAAACCAACAGCATATTTTTTATGGTTAATATTTATAATACTGGGTGCCAAAATTCTCTCTTCCGTATATGCTTAAATGAATTATAACACAAAAAGATTAACCTTGGCAAACACAGAATATAAAAAAAACAATCCGAAAAATCGGATTGTTTTATAAAAAGTAAATTATTTATTCAGATTTGGGCAATAATACACATTTGCCGCCAAAACCTGGGCGCGTTCTGGTCCAAACATAACCCATTCATTGGATTTAGAATACTGGTCTGTTATCACATATGCATTTGCCTGTCCGCCACGTTCTGCAATTCTGTTTTCCAGATAAATAACAGCATCATCTTTTTCGTAAACGGATGCCTCGGACTCTATTTCATATAAAAATTTACAATCTGTTGGTGCGCGATTTAATCTGACCAGATTTTCACTGCCATTTTGATTTTTAATCATTCCGCCACACGCAGAAATCGCCAACACAGACATTATTACAAATATTTTTTTCATCGTTTTCTCCTTATCGCTTACACTATATCATAATTATCTGGATTACTGAACAGTTTCTTTAATACCAGATTATTTAATGCATGACTGCCCTTGTAAGAAACCAAGTCTGCACAAATCCACCCACCTGATGTCGCCATATCACCAATTGCATCTATGATTTTATGACGAACAAATTCACCCCGCCATATTGTTTTGTTTAATGTACCATCACCAGAATCATTCAGTGCAATAACATTGTTTTCATTTGCGCCACGTGCCATACCATGTGATTTTAAGTATTCCCATTCAGAATATTTTCCAAATGTTCGTGCCCGTGCAATATCTTTGATGAAAACATTCACAGACTTTTTTGTCCCATCAAAAACATATTCATATGATTGCCGACCTATTATTTTTTCTGGATATACCAGTGTCGCCTGAACTTTTAATGATTTTCCGTCATTTGGAATTAATTTTACAAAACCATCGCTTTTGCGACCTGTTAGTTTTTTAATAAACCACCATTTTATTCTGGTAAAAACAGGCAATGTTTTATTTATTTCTGTGGCATACGCCGTAACTTCACGACGAACAATTATTTTTGGTAAATCAAATTTACCATCAACTGATTGCGATAACATATTGTAAAATTCATTTGCACTGCCGTCCAGTATCGGTGTTTCTGCACCATCTATATCAATTTCTGCGCGGGATATACCCAACATAAATAAAGTCGCCATTAAATGTTCAATTGTCTGAACATGTGCGCCACATACATTGCCAATTGTGGTGTTACGCATTTTTGTTTCACCGACATTATCATATCGCGCAGATATTAACCCAGATTCGTCTATATCTGTACGGCGAAAAAATATACCAACACGCCGCGTTGGTTTTATAACCATTGTTGCCGGCGTACCAGAATGAATCCCAATACCAGTTATTTTAACTTTTTTTGTTATTTTTGCCATTAAGCCTTCCTTTCAGCCATATAAAAAACGCATTATCTATTTTTGTTTCTAATCCCGCAAATTTTATCTGTGCACGTGCATACTCTGGCAGACGCATCCAGTCTTTTTCTGTTGTAACCAGTTTTGCCCCCTTGCACGATGCACGTTTTATTAACCATTCTATATCTTGGTCTGTATATTGATAGTGGTCTGGGAATGCGCGACAACCTATAACATTTTGTAATGATGCAAAAAACTTTTTTGGATAACCAATCCCTGCAAATGCAAACAGTTTTTCATCTGAACGATATGGACTGGTTGTTTTATTTTTAGCATAAAAGACAGGTATTTCTGGGGGTAATTTTTTTATTTTTCGCACACGCCCATTTGATTTTATAATCAAAACAGCATCTGCCCTGCGTACCGCGCGCAAACCTTCGCGCATTGGGCCCGATGGTAATATAAATCCATTTCCAACACCAATTGATTCATCAAACACCAATACAGATATAGTTTTTTTTACACATGGATTTTGGAATCCATCATCCATAACAATTGGGGTATCATCATTTTGTCTGTCCAGTAACATAACATTACTTTTTCTGTCGCCAGTATGCACAATTAAACCATCAGAAGATAACATCATTGCTTCATCACCAATATTTGATGTTCCGCGACCACGCCGATATCCACGCATAACAACGGGCGCATCTAAATAGTGCGCAACCGCACGCACAATTGGTGTTTTACCAACACCGCCTGCCAAAATATTACCGATACAAATAACTGTTCTGCGTGGTGTATATGCACGAAATGACCGTATACGATAAATTATTCTTGAAAATAAATTGTATATAAACGCAAACGGCAATAATAAAATTGCCAATGGTGTTTTATATAAAAACCAATATGGTGTTTTCATTATTTTTTCATGGCCTTTTTTGCAGCACGCATATCACGAATGCGTTGTTTGTATTCAGACGCGGTTTGATCTTGTTCAACCTGCATCAGATTAAATTCAGCATCCATTTCACGAACCTGATTTACCATATATTCTTCTAAATTATGACGTATTTTCTCAAATTCATCTTTATCTGCACGTGCGTTTATAAATATAGGTGTACCAACACGACATGTTATCTTGGAAAAAGGTGTCGCGATTAAATATCTGTCCCATCTGTTCTGGAACCATGCACGGGATGCAGAATAACACACCGGTATAATTGGTGCGCCAGTCATTTTTGCAAAATATAACGCACCATCTTGAACACGCAAAGACGGTCCACCTGGTCCATCTGGGGAAATACATAACGACCAATTACCATCACGTAAAATACGCACCCCTTGACGCAATACAGAAATTCCCCCATCTGATGTTGAACCATAAATTGGCCGCAAACCAAACAATCGCTGTAATTTTGCCATCATACGCCCGTCATGATGCTTTGACGCCACCGCATATGCGCGCATTCCACCAATTGCAATTATCGGCGATAACATCATACTGCGCCCATGCCAAAACACAAAAATTGCGGGTTTTCTGCGATATTTCCGGAATATTTCATAACCTGTAATTTTTTTTCTGCATGTAAAATATACAAACCAAATCAGTATCGCCATCACAGATGCGATAAACCATTGAATAATTCCCGCACCCAGAATAGGTGTCCAAAACCGTTTCCACGCACGTCTAAAAGTCTTGTTATGAATCATATTTATTAACCTGTTGCCCCAGTGTAGCAATAAAATCTGATTAATTCAAGAACGGTGTTACAGTTAATAAAAACGCGAATATCGCCGAAAATTGGGTATTTTATCTTGACTTTATATAAATACGGTATATAATAGCCACTATTGCCGCGGGGTAGAGCAGTCCGGTAGCTCGTCAGGCTCATAACCTGAAGGTCAGTGGTTCAAATCCATTCCCCGCAACCACTGTTTACAACCGTTCGATTTTTTTAGTAAATCGAACGGTTTTTTCAGAGAAATCCAAGCTTTTTTGTCAGTGATGCTCGAGTTCAAAAGTACAAGTTTCAAAAATGCACGTTTTTGCTCAACTTTTGAACTTTTTTTAAAATTGATATATTTGTCTGTTTTATCTATAATTACGCAAAATAAAAGGAATATATTATGAAACCGTATAATTCACATTTCCTGGGGTTTGATTTTATAAACAAAGATGCCGGTAAAAATTATATGCCACCGTTGGAATATGCACAACAGGTGACAAAAATCGAAGAAATACACCAATGCCCATTGTGTGGCAGCCACAGATATATCGTAATCGGCAAATTCCAAATAGATGCGCTGGTGGATCAATGGGTTGAACGATATGGGTTTAATCCGATACCGGATGCGTATAAGGGAAAAATTCTTGAAAAACGCAGATGCTGTGAATGCGATTTGTCTTATTACAATTATCACCTGCACGATGACGAAGATTTATACAAACGGTTGGCTAAGACACATTACTATCCAACATTTCGCAGCGAATACGGTGTCGCAACAGAAATATTACAGGAATTAAAGCCACAAACACTGCTTGAAATCGGGTGTGGTAACGGCGCATTCTTGGACAGAATTCAACATATGATACCAATGGTAATGGGCAGCGAATATAACACCGATGCGGCCAAAGAATGTCAACAACGTGGATTAAATGTGATCACAGAAGACATTTCAACAATAAACATACCAATTGATGTCGTTTGCCATTTTGAAGTGCTGGAACACGTGTTTGATACAAAAAAACTTATGCATGACACATTGTGGTTATTAAATCCAGGGGGCAAACTTATCATCGGCACACCGGATCCAGATGGCATTTTATCGGTAAATGGCACAGGTGTTTTACATTTGCCACCGCATCATCAATTTGACTTTTCAAAGCAAACCTTTGAATGGCTGGTGGAAAAATACAATTTGAACCTGGTCGATTATCGGAAAACAGAACTGACATACCATCATTATGCAAATTATGTTAAAAATCTGACTGGGATGCCACTGGCTCAGCCGGACGTGGTTGGTTTTTATGAAACCCAGAAAAAATATACAAACCATTCACACGTTGTTGTATTTGAAAAAAAAATTCATTGATCTCCTGTTTAATCTCAATCAATTCGGCTCGAGAACTGCACACACTGCACAACCAAGATTTAATAAAAAGACACCCTTGTGGTGTTTTTTTATTAAATATGTGTGTTGTGTTGGATTTGAGCCACGGTAAAAGTGGTTCAACCGCAGAAAATAGGCGGATGGAATACGCCGGTTTGCGCCCCGCGCAAAATTTTCAAGGTCGCTAAATCCATTCCCCGCAACCAGTTAAATAAAAAATGTGTCCTGTGGACACATTTTTTTATCTGCATAAATTCTTGTAGATTTATTTAATTTTTTTTATATCATTATTTTACATAAAAAATAAAGAGAGGTATCAAATGAAAAAAATATTTTTTGGAATAATCAGTGCATCTGTTATGGCGTTTTCTGCAAATGCAGACTTTAATCCATATGCAACAGGCGGATTCAACGGGGATACAAAAATAACAACTGTTCAAGAAGCATTAAAATTATACGATGATTCACCTGTTGTTTTACAAGGAAATATCATAAACAGTCTGGGGGATGAAAAATATACTTTTGCAGATGAAACTGGTCAAATTATAGTTGAAATTGATGATGAAGATTGGCGTGGCGTAAATGTAAATTCAGATACAACAGTTGAAATTTACGGCGAAGTAGATAAAGGGATTTTCAAGAAAACAAAAATTGATGTTAATTCAATAAGAGTAAAATAAAAAAAGCACCACAATTGGTGCTTTTTTATTTTTTATAACATTTTAATAATTCTGAATTGTTTTCATTTTGGTCAACGCGTTTATTGCGGATTTCTTCGTCTGCTTTTATCTTTTGTTTCGCCAATATTAAATCGGGATGTGATTGCAATTTATTATTTAATTTATCCAATGCATCTTCTATATCTTCGGATTTTTTAACAAATATTGGGGTGATAGAATTTGCCGCAGAATACACTGCATCTTTTAATAATTTATTATTATCATCAATTACAGACAAATATGCGCGTATATGTTCGTCTTCGTGTGATAGAATTGCGTTATATTCACAACTGTCTATATTATGCCTAATATCAATTTGCACCAAGAAATCGGAATAACCAATAACTGCATCAACAACCTTTAACCCAACACAAAATCCATCTTCTATGGATGTGATATCGGCGGTTATATCATAATTATCAACCATAGTTGCAATAACATCACCGTGAAATAAATCCATTGGTTGTAATGGTTGAACAACTGATTTAGACCATTCTGGCACAGATAAATTAACAATCGGATTTAATTTATATGACAAGCAATCATCTGCCATTACAGGAAATGAACAATGAATAATAAACAATAAGTAATAAAATATTCTTTTCATTTATCCGTGTTTTTTAAGGTATTCACCAACAAAATTATTACCATATATTTTATATAATTCTTCGGCTAGTAATACAGATGCACGACCAGACTCAAATAATTTCAACATATTTCCCAATCCACCCAGTTCTGTATTCAGAATTACAGATTCACCATTCACAGGGCGCGACAATAAAACCGCGCGTTTCAGGTTTGGATATGCCTTGCCTTGAATAAATGCCATTTCCAATGGATTCAGGTTCCAATACGCATAATCGGATGCATCTGCCGCCGGATTACGGAAGAATAATACAGTCTGTGCCTGGCCACGCACAACATCGCCAATCCCCAGTTTATCCAAAACATTTGCACGCTGAAACGCGACCATATATGCCTGGCGGTTTTTACGCCCTTCTTGTAATCCAGTAATAAAATTATCGCGGAACATTTTATTTTCCAGCATTGGCGCAGTTTCATCAATCATAATTAATGATGGGTTACCACCAGAAACAGTTGTATTATTGATTCTATGTAATATGTACGATATAACTGCGGGTGCTAAAACTTCATCTTGTAAAATATCTGTAAAATCAAATGTTGTTAATCGTGATTGTAAATCAAGCGTATCTGCATTTTCATTAAATATATCACCATATTGCAGTGGATCAACCCACTTTTTCAATGCACTGCGCATTTTACCAGACGATGAAAAACAACTTTCCCATAAATTTTTAAGCATTCTGTCTTTGTCAGACAAATAATCATAATTAACCGATACAGCGCGTGCGATTTCATCCGCGGATGCCGCATCATCTGCCCCAGATATAATCGCAAACCAGCGACGCAAGAAAGCACGATTTACCGCAGTATCCGGCATTTTTAATGGGTTTAGATGCGTCTGAAAATCAATAACCGATTTATCTTTTGTTTTTTCTTTACCTTGCATTGTTATATATTTACCACCAACAGACAGTGTAAATATCTCGGCCCCTTTGTTCCTGTCAAAAAAGAACGCTTTTAATTTCGGGTGTCGCAGACTTTGCGCGATTAAAAATGAAAATAATGTTGTTTTACCACCACCGGTTGGACCAATTGTTAATGTATGGCCCACCGCCGCTGGTTTATCAGAAACATGAAATTGAAACTGATACGGTGTTCCCTGGGCAGTTGGAAAAACAACCAATGGACCCGGACCCCAATCAGAATTTGCAATTCCACGTGGTACAGATGACATTGGAATACTGATTGCGGCTGTTTTTGATAATAACTTGAAACTGCGCGGGAAAACATCAAACCCAGGTATTAACGAAAACCAAGAAACCCGCGATGCAAATGTTTCAACAATTGGCGATACACCGAATGATGCAGATATTTTCTTGAACTCTGAAATATATTGTTTTAATTCATCACGACTGGCGCCGAATAAAACAAATAATGGGTAATAATTAACCAAAGTCTGATTTCCAGAAATATTTTCATCCATCATTCCCTGGGCCGCAGATATTTGTTCAATCACCGCAGCATCTTTTTCTTCGGCGGTTGACCGGCGTTGACGAATTGTTGATTCTATATCTGTAATTCCCATAATACGAAAACCATTCATACAAATCATTTCTGTCTGGATTGTGTTTATAGAATCATAAAAATCTTCATCTAAATAATCCGGCGACACCTGGAAAGATACCATTGCCGCATATGATTCTGCGCCACCACTGATATAACGAACAATTCCATCTTTATTAAATTCAACATCATCTACAGATACATATTCAGATATATTAGAATCACATACAGCCGGTGCTGGTTTTGATATTGGTGATAAAATACGACCAAACAATTGTGCGATATTATCGCGTTTTTTATGATTTAACATCACAGGCTTGTACGCGGCCAAAATTGATTCAATATAATTACAATATTTATTTAATTTATCACGCGCCCCAGAACCAGATACAGATATAACAACATAATAATTATTAGTAAATATTTTTAATCCCTGGGTACGCCATTTATTATGAATTTCTTGCAGTACCGGTCCGTCAAATTCATAATTCAGATTATCTGCAACTGCATCACGTACAGTATAGAAACGCAAAACAACATTTGGGTCTTGAATTTGATTAAATAAACTGGTGCGTAAATCTAAAAATTTTTCACGTGTGGCGGCATCTTGCATACTGGTTTGCACACCTGAAATATGATATGCACGCAACAATGTACCATCATTTAATAAAATAGTGTTATCGGTATATACTGTCTTGAATGGCAGATATTGTGAATATTTTGCATATCCAAATACCGGGAATATTCGCCGTGTCAGCGCAGGAATATACATCATTAATATAATAAATACAAACACAACAATCGCAACCAGTACAGTTAAACTGATTGGGAATTGTACACCTGCGAAAGAATTAAAAAAATTATGTAACATATTCATTTTTGTATTCAGGCAGCAAGCCTCCCCGGGATTTTGTGTTTTAACAATTGAATCTTGGCCGCGATAATTTGCCCCAATTGTGGGTCCCTCCGCGAAAAAATAATTAAAATACAATGAACAATTATAACCGATAATAAAAAGTACAGCGGATTTACAAAACTATCAACACCCCATATTATTAGTCCGGCAATAAAAATAAAAATAAAAACAATAAATTGTACCGCAAAATTTATCACTGCCAAAGAATAAGGCACATAAAATATGCGTGATGGATTTGCCAAAGCTTTCAGAACTTGCTGTTTCATTCTCTCTGATATTCCTATATGTATAAGAATTATAACAATTTCAACAATTTTCAACAAGTATAAAAAACAAATATGATTTTTTGTTAAAAGTGTTAAAAAGTACATACTTTTTCAACAGTTAATTATTTTTGTCTTTTTTTAACAATTTTGTAAAAAATGGCGGAAAATATGGATTTTTTTGTTAAAAATATGTTAAAAACAAAGAAAAAGTCTTTTTTAACAATTTCAACAGCCCTAACAAAAACAACAAATAAATATAATAATTATTTGATTTTTAACAAAAAGCGTTTATAATACCCCCGTAAAAAGGATTTGATATGAAATTTTTAAGTTCATTGCGGGCTTGGAAAAAACGCGGTAATGTAAAACAAATTCGCCGTGGTAAACAGGTTATCTTGATTGATCCTGATAATCCAAAGTTCAAGGCCAAACAAGGCTTTAAGAGAAAATAAAAATCCGCCGTATGGCGGTTTTTTTATTTATCTGGATTATTGATTTTTTTATATAACTGGTTTGTAACAATACTTAATAAACCATACATTTCACCAATACTCATAATATAATCAGGATGTGTTTCATAAAAATTAAATAATCCTGTAATATGTTTATCAACGGTTTTGTTTATCATTAGATAAAACCCGCGTTCGCGGGTTTATATTAAATAGGAATTAAAAATTTTATTGTGCCAACGAATTTAATAAACTATCAATTCTATCAACACTGTCTGTATCACTTAATGCAACCGCAATTGTGCGTGCCGCATTCAGATCTGATACAGAATTATCAATATTTCCCATATTCAGGTTTAATGCCGCAGATTTCTCAAAATAACTCATTGCGCGTGATGATAATGATTCGCGTTCTTCGGCTGTTTGTACACCTTGAATTTGTTCGGAAATCACGCGTATTGCAGATGTATAATCTTCCAGTGCAGATGTATAATCCCCCAGTGCCGTGAATGCTTCGGCGCGTTCTGCATAAACTGTTGGATTTATAATACCTTCGGGGCGTGCCAAAGAATTTGTATAGTCTGCAATTGCGCCATCCCAGTTTTTCATCCATAAATTCAGTTGTCCACGTTTTGCATACAAATCACGCAATGGTAAATAATCATTATGACGTTGTGCACGCGCCGCCATTGCACTGTTTATATCATTCATTGCCGCATCATAATTTTCCAGTCTGGTATTCAGCAATGAACGATCATAATACGCCATTGCATTCATATTATCCATTTCAATCGCACGATTAAAATCATTTTCAGCCGCTGCATAGTTTCCAGACATCATATATGCTTCGCCGCGCAAAACATACATATCTGTATGTGCAACACCATCAGCAATTGCTGTATTTAAATCAGCCAATGCTTCATCAATATTACCAGTCATTAATTTAATACGACTGGAATCATAATAATCTGATGCACTGCGCAGTGATTCTTCGGTTAATTCCGCACTGTCAATGGCACGATTATTTAATACACCATGACTGCGACCTAAAATATAAAATGTTGCCGCAATAAAGAATAAAATTATAAACCAATACACATAAACAGACAATGACCATGCATTGAATTTAGTGCGCGATGTTGTGCGTGGAATATCACCACGTACCGCAGAATTTGTGGCTTTTTTTTGTGTAACTTGCTTGGTGGAAATTGTCTTTTTCATATTATATCTCCCTTCCCTTATATAAAATATTAAAGATTTTTCCGAATCAGGTCAATTGTTTTCTGATTAATTTCTGATATTTTTCCAACCGGCAAATTTCCCAATTCAATCGGACCAAATGATATACGATGTAATTTTCGGACCGGACACCCGCATGCACGTAAAACAATACGAATTTCGTTCTTTTTACCTTCGGTAACTGTAACGCGTAAATCATTGTTTGATAATTCTTTTATTATCATAGGCTTGTATTTAATTCCATCAACAGTAACACCGCGGCGCGCACGATTTAACCCATCTTGATTAACAGTATTAACTGTTGCAATATAAACACGTGGTATTTCAGATTTTGGTAATGTCAAAAGACGCGCCAATTCACCATCATTTGTTAATAATAACAGCCCTGTTGTCCGATAATCCAGACGCCCAACATACCGAAGGTTTTTATATTCATCCCCCAAACAATCATAAATTGTTTTGCGTCCCATTGGGTCGTGTGCAGTTGTCATTGTATTCAATGGTTTATGAAACATATATAATTTAGTTTTGTTTTGCGGAATAACTTTTTTCCCATCAATTTCAACAATATCAGATTCAGATACAAAGTTTACAGGTGAATCTATTTTTTCACCATTTATCGCGACACGACCAGATAAAATCATTTCTTCGGCTGCACGGCGTGATGCAGCCCCAGAATCAGATATAAATTTTGCAATTCGTGTTTTCATTAATTACCACCTGATATTTTGCTGATTGCGATTGCCGCCGCCAGTTCTGCCCGCAGAATTGTTTTTCCCAGACCAATACCACGCGCGTGCGCCGCATCCAGCGCAGAAAATTCAGAATCAGAAAAACCGCCTTCGGGTCCAACCAATACAGATTTAGTATGAATTTTTTCTGGTAATTCTGTACCGTGGGCCGCGCGTTCATCTGCAAACACCAATCCGTGCAAATCTAAATCTGAAAATTTTACAGGATTTGCAATTTCTGGCACACTGTTACGACCAGATTGTTCTGATGCCTCTATCGCGATTTTTTGCATACGCGCCCAATTTATATGATTTGCAACTGTATATTCTGTTATTACCGGAACAATACGATGAACCCCCATTTGGGTTACCATATTTATCAATTCATCTGTCTTTTTAATTGGTGCAAAATACAGTGTAATATCGCCTGCTGGGTCAATATGGTCTGTTTTATCACCGATTATTATATTTTTACCATCATCAGACAATCTTGCATTAAATTCATATCCGCCACCAAATGCCAGAAAATCGCGCCGTCGCATTACCCGCCCCAGATAATGCATAATATCGCGCGATGCCGGGATAATCATTTCTGGTTTTATATCATTGTTTATAAAAATTCTTGGAATATTTTTCATATTTATATTTATTTCCTGATTTATAAATGTTCTTTTTTCTGATATAATCATAAATGCTATGGCAGAAAAATTCAAGATTTTATCAGCAGGCGGTTCATCCAAAGGGCTGAATATTTTCAAGTCGTCCGCGTATAAAGAGCACGAGCGTACACCAATGGCGCGTCTGTTTTGGAATATGCGCTGGGGGGTTGGAATTTGGCTGGCGTGTGCATTGGCGTTTGCGATATCTTTTATTATAGAGCATTTTTGGCGATATGGATTTTCACCTGCATCTTGGAAATGGATGTGGATTTATATATCTGGGATGTTTTCAACCGGTGGATTATCTGTTATTGCAGAAATACCCGCCTGGATTACACGCAGTATTGTGCGTACAGATTTTGCATGTATGACACCACTGTTTCCAATAATTGCGTATTATTTTATGGCGGACGGAACATTAACCAAAGAATTTAACCCATATGGCAAGGATAAATTTGATGAAAAATCGTCAAACAAGGCAAACGCGGACGATGTTAAAAAAATGGGTCTTGTTAATGGGTTTATGATGGTGCTGGGGTATTTCAAGAAAAAACCGCTGATGATGGATGAATGTTTATCTGCATTATGTGTTGCGCCCCCCGGAACCGGTAAAACCCAAGGCGTTGTTATACCAACAATCTTGGAATGTAATAATGTTTCAATGATTATTAACGACCCAAAACCAGAATTAAAGCAAAAAACATCTGCATATCGTTCCCAAGTTGGTCCAGTGTTTATTATGAATTGGGCGGGTCAAGACGATCCAGAACGTGGTATTTATTATCCGTCTTGGAATCCGTTATCGCCAGAACATGTGCCGTTTAATTCAGAAAAACGCGATTTGT
>CAMOFE010000008.1 GCA_946613195.1 uncultured Alphaproteobacteria bacterium | reverse complement strand
CTTGCTGTAATTGCCCGAACTTGCCGCCTTGCTGTAATTGCCCGAACTTGCCGCCTTGCTGTAATTGCCCGAACTTGCCGCCGTGCTGGAATCGCCCGAACTTGCCGCCGTGCTGGAATCGCCCGAACTTGCCGCCTTGCTGGAATCGCCCGAACTTGCCGCCGTGCTGTAATTGCCCGAACTTGCCGCCGTGCTGGAATCGCCCGAACTTGCCGCCGTGCTGTAATTGCCCGAACTTGCATTGCAATCAGTGTTCTTTTTGTTTTTTAGAATCCGATTGACCATACGATTTATAAAACCAGTATTTTTAATACGGTTCATAAGTTTAACCGCTGATTCCAAAAAATCAAAAGTCGGTTTCATATCATTCCATATTGTATTAAATGTGTCGTTCATTTTTTATGTCCTTTAATCTTGGGGCGGGGTGGACGAAAACACGAATTCCCCATCGTGTATTTCCAGCCCAACAACAAATCAATTCAGACCTTGCTTCAACCGATAATTGTTGGCACCCCGCATAATTATTAAAACCGCGCTAACTGTATGTGCCCTGGGGTATTTACGCTGTTATGGATAGAGACAAACAACGAAACACCAGCAATAAATAGGGCACCAATAGCGATTGTGACCGCAGTATTGTCATGATGATGTATATGAATAATATGCATCGGAGTATTTGGTCGCCTTGTCGGCACAGCATATGCCCCAGGAATGGCGACCATTATTAATATAATAGCGGATATAATTTTTTTCATTTTATTCCCCTTTTATTTGATTAAACCTTGTGATTTTGCGGTGTTTTTATACGTATAAACAGATTGTTTGGTGATGCCCATCTCTTGCGCAATTTGTGATGGCTTAAAACCCAGATTATATAATTGGACATAGTATTGCAGGCGCGATTGATTCTTTTCAGCGCGAAACTGTTTACATGTCGCGCGGATGTTGTCCATTTGTTCATTGATTTCCGTATCAACAAATTTTTCGAGTTTACGGTGTTTTTTTGCGTATTTTACATATGGATCAAGCGTGGCACGTAATTGTTCCAAAGATGTCCATTCTGTGTCAACAACCGATAAATAACCGGTTTCCATGTTATACAACCATAATTCAGTCTGGTAAACTGTATAGCCGTGTTTACCGCAGGTGGTACTGCATGGGTTGGAATATGAACCAATGTAATTGTTGGTTAAATCAATTTTGCCAGATGCCCAATCGGGTTCAACCGCCGGTAATGCATCATCGGTTGGTGTGTCGGCGGTGTCAGGTTCCGGTTGGGTGGATTTTTTACGCGGTTTGATTTCCGCAGGTAAATCGTCCGTATTTTTGGTGTCAAAAATATCATGTGGCGGTTCCACAACAATTCTGCGGTTATCAACGCATTTGGTTGATATGTATGAATCCAAAGCATTGGCGATGGCATGGTATAACAGCCATGGGTTGTCGCGTTGTTCCGCCGGCATTTTGCACGCGGTTTTAAACACAATGCCATAAATATCGTAATTTTTTGATGGTGGCATAGTCTTTTCCTCCTGTTTTTTTGTTAATAATCGTTTGTTGGGATGTGCTGCCAGTACCACATCAGAACATCGATATCAGTTACATCCATCATAGTTCCCCCATTTCGTTTAATTTTGATTCAATCTGTTGTTTTAATTCGTGGAACCGTGCGTCCATACCATTGTGGTTATGTGCCCGGCAACCACAGAACCGGTTGCACAAGGGTACAATGCGTTCCACATTATCACCATTTGTGCGACCATCAATATGGTGGCAATCAAGACACGTTTGGGTTGCATCGCGCCCACATAGCAGGCAACGTTCCCCCCAGCGTGCAAAACATGCCGCGCGGTAATCGGCGATGCGACGACGTGTTTTTTTTGATATTTGGCGTAAAGGTTTGCGTGGTTTAGGCCGGTAGGTGCCATCAGCGATGTCCTGGGCACGTTTTTTAGAAATTGGACGAAAGGTTGAGTTAAAAGCGCGACGTGATATGTCAAACATTATTTGCCCCCCAAGATATAAACAATTGATTTGGTGGCAAGATATACCCCGACAATAAACAACATCGCCATTAACAAGTAATGCGCGATAAAATAAGCAATTAATGTTGAAATCATATTATTCCCCTTTGGCTATGGTTAAAATAATACACTACGAATTAATATAAATCAAGTAAAAAATAAAGCAGTATGTATTATTTTGTTGCGTTATGATAAACGGTGGGTTAATATGGGGGTAACCAAAGGGGGTAAAATATGGGATTTGATATAAAAAAATTTAATAAAGATACAGATTTATTAATTAAAGCATTAAAGAATTATCGCAAAGTAAACAGTTGTTTGTTGGAAATATGGGACGAAATAGAACGTTTAATAAAAGCGGACACTGTTGAAAATAAAAACATAATTGCCAAATCAATTATAACCAAACTGCCGATATACATTAAGTGTATCGGTTAATTGTTGTATTTCCTGGTCTTTAATTTTTAGCAATTTTTTCATTTTATTCCCCTTTTATTTTAGTAAAAGATTTGTGGTTATTGTATGTCGCCAACAATCGTTGTGCGACGGGTTACAATAGGAAATAACCACCAAATGTATTGGTTGTTTATTTCGGTAATTTTTTTTATATTATACTTTGTCGCAATACGATCAGGGGAACAATTATTAGAAATACGTATTCCTAATATATAATTACATGTGCCAGAAAAATCAAAAGTATTTGTTAAAAAACTGGATGGGGCGTTTTTATATTCGCCACCA
Organism: uncultured Alphaproteobacteria bacterium; assembly: GCA_946613195.1. Lineage (GTDB taxonomy): Bacteria > Pseudomonadota > Alphaproteobacteria > Rs-D84 > Rs-D84 > Enterousia. The sequence continues at coordinate 27,111 of CAMOFE010000008.1, read as the reverse complement.
ATAGTGTTTCCAACATTCCAGCGGCCATCTGAATCAGGGTATTTCTGCCAGGAATCATACAAGGTGCAAGAACATAATATCGGTAATAATAAGTATATTTTTTTCATTGTTTAGTCCCTTGGGGTTATTTGTTAAAACAAACACATTCTGATTTGACCTGTTTATTGCCTTGTTCATCTGAAAATTTTACCCAGTTCTGAAAGTCGCCAGATTTTCTGGATTTCCCATCCATAATACATTCAGATTCAGTGTTGAATCTCCCCACTAACATAGCGCGGGGCATAGTATTATTGTCTGCGCTGGGGTTAGCGGTTATTAAAGTAAAAATTAAAAGACAATTCATATTCGTGGACCTCCTATTCCCCAATAATTCGCGTCCAAACATAAATCGCGCCCGTAGGTGTTGCGGATTACATTACAAACATCCACAGCACCTGCACGAAAATCCTCGGCATCGTAAACATCCGCAGTCCCAGGCATAAAAGGATTATTATCCCGAGAGATAATATTGCCACTGTCGTAATTTGCCTTGTGTCGTTTAATATATTGTGAACGGCGTGAATCGTGAATTAAATAACAAAGTATAACAAGGGTCAATGTTAAAATAATAAAGACATATTTTTTCATTCTATTTTCCCTTTGCGAATACGGTTGAGTTTACAGCCAGCAGTGCGGACAAGGTGTCGTTGATACGATTTGCATCCACGCAGTCGCGTGCTAGGAAATCATGAATAAGGGCCCTGCGTTGATCCGGGGCAAGTGATAATTTATTTTTTGCCAAGAATTCATCAATAACCAGCATAATATCAATTACCAAGTCATTATTTGCATTAACGATAATATCATCATCAACCGCAAACAAATTAGCGACCGGTATGTTAAATTCGCGACAAAAACGATGCGCAATTGTAATTGGAATTTCAGTGCGTCCGCGTAAATATGAGCCAAGCGAACCTTGACCGGCCAGACCGAGACGCAATGCGGCCTGTTCTTGGGTAATACCAAGTTGTTTTAATATTTGTTGCATCCGCATCCCAATGCGCTGGGATTCGGCGGATACTTTAAATCCTGCCATTGAACACCTCGATTAAAATTATTATGCAGTAATTTGATTAAAAATACAAAATCGTAGTGCTTTATTTTAATGTTGACATTAAACAATTCGTAGTGTATTATTTTAACCATAGCCAAAGGGGAAGGGATTTGTCAAGAACGAAATCAAAATTTGTCAAATCGGTGCAGAGTGGTGATTTATTTGGCGGATGCGCTGGGTTACCAATTAAGCCGATAATTGATGCGTTGCGCCCGGTGCGCGTTGAACAATGGCGTATGGACGGGTTATTTCGCTGTCCGGGGGTCGTTGGGGAATCGGCACGGGTGCGATTTGTTATGTTTTTACGCGCGCGAACGTTTGATTCGCCGCCACGTGAAATAGGTGAGGTAGGCAGCGGTGAACGCATGATCGCACGTGATTATATTAGGGCCGAAAAACGAATTAATGTGTTTAATCAATATTTTAAGCATATTACAGATACAGGTTGGCGGGAATTAATGTACCGCATGATTTGCACAGAAAATTTACGCCCGGCGAAGGCCACAGCGCGTGAATATAAAATTCCGTGGCCCGCGTTTGTGGCGGATTTTAATTTTGCATTGGACGAAATGATAACCAAAAGCCAAAGAGGGAAAAATGAGAGATAAAAAAGATGTTCAGGCACGAATTGCCGAATTAGAACAAATATACGACGCGCGCGGGGGTGCCGTCAACCCACAAAACGATAAATTATTAATTGAACGCGCAGCGTTGGTTTGGGTGTTGGGCGGTGTTAATACAATCGCACCAAAAAAACTGTGGTAGGTGTTAGATGTCTATAAAAGATGACAAGTTGCGGTTCAATATGAGCTAGCAAGAAGCAGAAATACGTGCAGGCATTCAGGCAGGGCTGAGCGATGAAGAAATATATGCGATGTTAAATCATTCGGATTTAACGCCAAATCGTTATCGGTTGTTAAAACAGTCGGCAAAAAAGAAAGTAAGTTTATTTTGGTTTTTTTGGAGGAATAAAGATGGCGCGCCCGAAAAAATATAAATTAGAAATATGGGTTAAAAGTGCGCCACGTGCCATTGGCATTATCAATCGGTTATGGGCGATTGGCGAATTAACAGACGTTCAACGCATCAATATGATTGCAAAGATTGATAGCAAAAAATTAGATGCAGAGAACGAAAAAAATAAAAAGTTTCAGAAATTGACGGCACATTTCCGCCAGTTTTACAAGCATTACACAGCGGATTCGCAAAACAACCAAAGGAGGAAAGAAAATGTTAAGCAAGGATAAAACGTCGTTCGTTTTATATACTTCGTTTTACGAGGCATTGGCAGATTTGCCGTTAGACCGCAAGGGAATGTTACTGGATTTAATATTTCAGTACGAAATTCATGGTGATACGGATGTGTTTGAGAGGCATTTTACGGATTTGCCAAACGATGTCAAAATGGCATTTCGGTTTATCAAAGGGCAATTAGATAAAGATCAAAGCAAATGGAAAGAGGTTTGCGCAGCGCGTAGCAAAAATGGCAAACGTGGTGCAGATAGTCGTTGGGGTGGCAATACTGTACAGACCGATGCAAACGCAGATAACGATAGCAAAAATAACAAAGACGATATTAAAATGGCAAAAATGGCAAATGCTAAATTTGCCATAAAGAAAATAGCAAAAGATGGCAAAGCCATTTCGCGGATGGCAAAAATGGCTGATAATGAATATGATAATGAATATGATAATGATGTTGTTGTTAACACAACAACCGCGCGTGCGCGCGTAACAACAGCACCACCAACATTAAAAAAAATTGAAAGTTATCGCAAATCGTTAGCCAATAAATTTTATATCAAAGGCGAAGATGATGCGTTTTGCCGTGTGGTATTAAAACAAGCGCGCGAGTTTAATCAACAAAAAATTCAGGAAATGGCAAACGGTGTGCCCAGAAATTATACCGTGGCCGGCGAACCGGTGTGGGAATGGTCAGAACGCGTTGATATCGCGGTTGGCTATCGTGTATGGATGGAACGCATTGTGGCAGCATGGGATGCCGGAAAATACGAGGGTAAAACAAATGAAAATAAATAAATGCCAATATTGTGGTGCGCAACCAAACATAATAGTTACCAGCGAAATTTATTATGCCCAATGCAGTAATTGTCGTAAACACAACCAGTATCAGTTCCCAGGGCGCACGGAAAAATACGCCATTGAACAATGGAACACGGGAAATATAAAATATTCTAAAAAAGAACAGGTTATTATGCCCAGACCACATCAGAAGTGGGTTTATACGTGCCATGGGAAAAAATATTACACAGCAATAGATGTTGCACGTGTGTTGAATGTACACCAATCAACAATTACTGATAAGTTTCGTCGTCTGGGCCGTGCAAAAATCAATATTAACAGCACAATAATCACCAGGGAGCCGCGTGATGAATAAAGTTTGGCATAGCACATTGGATGCACCAGTTGCGGGGCGTTGGATTTTGGTCTTTTACAGCCCAACCAAAACGCCAACGGTTGTGTTGTCGCATAAATGTATGCGGGTGATGGACGGGGCAATTTGGGCATACGTACAGGATTTGTTAAAGGTTGGGGGTGCAAATATATGAATAATAGATTTATGTTTAGAATGTGGAATAAATACACTAATAGTTATACAGATGGTGGCGCAATAAAAAATGGCGGTATTGTTTTTATTAAGGATGCTGAAACATTTACAGAACCAACACTTGACGACCATATAATAGAACAATGCACAGGTCTGAAAGATAAAAACGGAAATCTGATTTATGAGGGAGATATTATACACGATTTGGGCGATATTGAACCTGTTTGTGGTTTCCCCCTTGTTGTTCGTTGGTCCGATCGGACAGCAGGGTTTTATTTGGATCATCAAAAAATTGGCATGCGCAGATATCTTGGTCGGCTTGATTCTACGGATTCACATAATTATGAAATTGTCGGCAATATCCACGAACAAGCAGAACAAAGGGATTAGAATGATGAAATCTTGTTGCGATAAAGCGATTGACGATGGGGTGCTGGTTTATAAAGGGCGAGCCACCATTGTTTGCCCAACCTGTGGCAAAGACCAGATGTAAAAATTGGTTTGGTTGCACGATTGCGGGTTTGAATACATAGACGGCAATGGGTTGAAAAAGATAAAAAAGGATTAGAACGATGTATGAATCAAAATCAATGTTTGCAAAGCGGATTGGTAAATCAATTGCGTATGTTTCTAAAATGTGCGCGGTGGGGGCGTTCCCTGTAAATGACCGCGGGTTTGTGGATGTGGATGCATCGTTGTTAAAATATAAAAATCGCCGCCGTGTCGGGCGACCGCGCACAGAAAAATTGCAACGTGTTGTTGTTCGTGTGCGACCAGGGCAGGTTAATAAAATTAAAAAGATGGCGTATGTTTTGCGAAAAAGTGATTAAAAAATGTCGCCAATATTGCATAAAAACAGTAAAAAATAGGTGACCGATTTTCAAGCGCAAAGGCGCGGAATCGCTGGGGTTGAATTTTTTGATAAAAAAAGTTGTTGCAAAAACGAAAAGCAATGTGTATAAAAAGGGTATAATTACGCATGCGATATGTAAATATTTTGTGCGTAGTTCCCCATGGCTATGGGATTGCCGCTGAAAAGCGGCTTTTTTAATGGGCACAACAGTTTTTTCATATTATAAAAAGCCTCCTTTTATAACAATGAATTAACAAAATGCAGTAATGCAGTTTCTTCTTTGGTGTTTGTTGTGCCCGCCAGAATTATGTTGTTGGTTGTTAGTATATATTTACTGGCAACCTGCAACCATCAACCAACAACCAATATAGAGTTCACGGCAATGCAAAACAAACAAATTGTCCGCCAGATTAAAAGGGCGGTGCGGGTTATTGGATCAACGTTGGGACCAAAAGGACATTTGGTCGCAATTACAACAGTTAACCCAAACACAAAAAAAAGCGAAACAATTTTAACCAAAGATGGATACAAGGTGTCCCAAAATTTGACATGGGATGATGCAGGGACCAATTTTGTACGCCAGGTGTGCAAACGCCAGGTGCGCGAAGTCGGCGATGGTACCACATCGGTTGCGGTATTGTTGGGGCATCTGTTGGATTATTCGTTAAAAGATTTGTATGTTTTGCAGCGACACATTCCATTGTTGCATAAGTGGTTACAAAATCATGCAGAATGCGCGATTACACGTGATGCATTATATAATATTGCGATGGTGTCCAGTAATGGTGATGCGCAGATATCAGATGTTGTGTCGGATGTTGTTTTTAGAAATGGTAAAGACGGCCATTATATTGTTCAGGAACGTGAAACAGCAGGTATTGTATCAGAACAGATAAAAGGTTATGTGTTAGACAGTGGATATTCACACCAAGCATTTGTGAATACCAAATCGGGGGTTGAGATGAAAAACCCAGTTGTTTTGGTTAAACAATTTATAAGTTTGGCAGATATTGGTAATGTGGCAACCGCCGCGATAAAAGAAAACCGCCCATTTTTATGTGTTGGGCAATGTGATGAACAGGCACTGGCCAGTTTGGTGCAAAACCATCTGAATGGGGTGGGACAATTCTGTAATATTGCGCCAAAGGAAATTGGTGCAAAGCGCGCGGACATTGATGCGGATTTGGCAGTAATTGCGCCATATATTACACGGGTTCATTGTACGCGGCATGGCGCAACATTTGAATACGCCAAAAACAAAGATATTGATAAGTTAATTGATACGATTAAAAACGATATTAAAACCATGTCGGGCGCAGAAAAAGCATGGTGCAAAGACAGGTTGGCGCGTTTGGAAAGTAAAATTGCCAAGATTTATGTTGGGGCAGAAACATCCGCCCAGATGGTTGAAATCAAAGACAGGTTGGAAGATAGTATTTTGGCCGTATTGCAGGCGTATGATGGTTATGTTCGCGGCGGCGGCCTGGCATTACAAGATTTTTCACCAACACGGCACAAAGTTTGGCGCGTTATTCACCGTGCCGTGGGTGTGGATAACGTGCCAATGTCTGTTATTGAGCCGGCAAATTTGGTATATCAAACGTTTAAAACTGCAGTTGAACAGGCAATTTTAATCAAAAGGACCCAATATGCAATATAAAGTATTACGTGATTTGGTCCAGATTGAACCGTTGGCAGACACAGATGCATTTGATGTGTCGGATTTATCGTGGGCGCGTGTTATTGCCAAGGGCGACAAATGCGCAGACACATACAATGTTGGCGATATAATTGGGTATATCAAAAAAACCGAATATTCCGGTAACGGAATTACATTTATATTCGATGAAAATGTGTTGATGGTGCGCGAATGACAGACACAGATTTGCGCGAATATGAATGGGAAACGGGGCAACGTTTATTAGATGCGGATTTGTCGGTTGCAGAATTGCAACAGCATAATGCAAATGCACAACATCTGCGAATGCGTGCCCAGGATGAATCAATTGATAAATTAGTGCGGGGGTTGGCAGATAAAACCGCAATAAAACAAAATTTAACCGGCGTGCATAATTTTGCGCTGCGATTACATAACCGCAAGATGCCAGCAAAATTAAAGCAGGCGGCGGTACAAAGACTCATGGCAAAATACGATGAACAATAAAAACAACTTTGACCCGGATGATATTCGTAATCGCGGGGATGTTAATTTACACCCAACATTCTATTGGCGGGCAATATACGATAAAAACACACGTATGTATAATTTAATGCCGTTTATGCGTATTAATAACGGCGATGCGGGTCGTGCCGATTGGATGGAGGTTGCGGTTACAGAAAAACATACCATTCGTTATCGGGATGCATGGTTGCGTTTTAAAAACAACCAACAACCACGGCGCACATCATTTACAACGCGTGAAATGATGAATGTACAAGGATTCCGGGATAAGTACGAATACAATAAAAGTATGATATTGTTGCCGCCAGAAAACCCATATTATGAACAATTGATATCTGATTTTTCATTAAAATTAACGGCAGAAAATATTGCCACGTTAAATAAATTGGATGGTGTTGTGGTGGAACAAAAAGATGAAGCATCTGCGCCAGATGTACGTTCACGTGAACAACGTATTTTGGATTTATTGGGTATGGTTGCCGATAAATTAGATGCAATGGATGCCCGTATTCGCGATTTAGAAAACAAATAAAACAAACAAAAAGGTAAACCCATGGATGCAATTGAATCCGCCGTACAGTCGGCATTTGAAACAGAAACACAGCAAGTTGTGGATAACAAACCGGATACGGATCAAAAAAACGATACAACGGGTGCCGATACCCCGGATGTAAAAGATAATCCGCCGGCGGATACACCCGCAGGTGACGACAAGGGCGATGATACAAAGGGTACCGATACGCCGGATGATAATCCGCCAGCCGATGATGATAAAGTGTCCGCCCCATTGCAGTTAAAGGGTGATTTTGCACAAAGCCACTGGGGCGCGTTGGATAAAGAAACCAAGGATGAATTTATACGGTTGGCGACAGAAAACGAACGTAATTTCAAGCGCGCTGCCGAAGCGGAATATAATGCACGGAATTTCCGTAAAACGTTGCAAACCGTCCAAGGGTATATTACCGAGGTTGCCACCGCCGATAACATACCAGAAGCCGATGTTATTCGTAATTGCGTAAATATTGTACAGCAATTAAATGATAACCCAACGTTAACGGCACGGCAAATGATAAATGCGCGTATGATTCAATTTGATGATCCGGTTGCGGTTATTAATGAAATCGCGCGTACGTATGGATTGGATTTAAAGGGTGAATTGCACGAACGTAATATACCCGATGGTATGCAGGCCGCCGCAGCCCAGGCAAAGTATGACGCCAGACAGGCAAAATATGTAAAACAGGATACATCGGATTCAGAACGTGATGCAGCAATTAACGAATACATTAACAACAGCCCAAATATCAAAGCAATTGTGGAAAGCCCGGAATATTCAGACAAGTTTGTACGCCAGTTACAGATGGAGCGCGCCGCGGACCCAAATGCAACCGATATTGTAATTATTAATCGTGCGGCGGAATTGTTTGCAAACGTGGTACAGCCCGCGCCAGCACCCGCACCAGTGCCGCCGGTTAATGTTGTAGCACAAAAAATGGCCAAGGTTGTGTCCCCCAAGCCATCAAACGTTGAAACAATGCCAGCAGATAAAACAACAGATGTGTGGACACCAGAAAATGTGTCGCAAAAATCACGCCAGGCGGCGGTGGATTCTGTGCGTGCGGCAATGCGTTCAATGGGATTGGATGATTAAAAAGGGTGGCATATGTGTCCAAAAAAAATAAAAACAAACACCCCAAAGGGCGACCCGAGATATCTGATGTAGTTGTCGGGAAAATATTAGATGCGTTGTCATGGGGTTGCAGTATTACCGATGCGTGCAATTTCGCGCAAATTAATCGCGATACGTATTATGAGTATTGCCGGCGGCATCCTGACTTTTCCGACAAATGCGAATATTTGAGAAATCAAACAAGTATTCACGCACGAATGACAATTGCCAACGCGATTAAAAACGGTGATATTGCAACTGCAAAATGGTATTTAGAGCGCAAACATAAAGACGAATTTTCAACAAAACAAACATTGGATTCCAATATTAATGGTGGATTCCAATTCGTGACAGAGGCAGGGGATGAGAATATATAATGGCCAAGATTATATTAACCCCAGAACAAGAAGCGGATAAACAAAAACGTGTAGCATGGTTCAATACCATGTTTGAGCACGATAATCCGGTACGACGTGCGTTAATTTATGGTGGTTCGCGTTCAAGTAAAACATTCAGAACGTTGCGTAAAATATTAAAACGCGCCGTATATTATCCGGGGTCGCGACATCTGGTTGCACGTGATACGTTTACGGCGTTAAAAAAGGCAATAATATTGGATACTATGCCAAAATTATTGCGCACATATTACCCGCAGTTATTTCATCACTGGAATAACGGGGGTATGAATAACAGTGTAAATATATTTACACTACCAAATGGGTCAGAAATTGTATTTAGTGCCGTTGGTAACGAGGTAGAGGTTGAAAAGTTACTGGGGACGGAATATTCAACAATATTTCTGGACGAAGTATCTGAAATCAATTATGTGTCGTTGCAAAAACTGCGTACACGTTTGGCGCAAAAGATTGCCCGGTACGATGATCCAACCAAGTTTATTAAATTGATGGAAGTCTTGGTTGAAAACCCGCCGCACAAAGGACACTGGACATATAAGGAACATTTTTTATATGTTTCGCCACTGGACCCGGATAAGCAATTAAATCGCGAAATATACGGCAATGTGCGATTAAACCCGTTGGATAATTTGGAATATCTGCCAGATGATTACATTGATTCATTAAAAGAATTGCCAGCACACGAACAAACGCGATTTTTATATGGTGAATTTGGCGAAGAAGCACGTGGGGCGGTTTTAGCCACAGAATTTGCCAAATACCCAGATAATATTAAAAACAACATTGATTATGACAACCGATACCCAGTTTATACAGCATGGGATATTGGACATACCGATGCAACAGCAATTTGGTTTTATCAATGGATTGATGGGCGGGTCAAGGTTATCAATTACATGGAAGACACGTTAAAAGCATTGCCGTATTGGGTGGAACAGTTGCAAAGCAAACAATACTGGTATGATTTAGTGTTTTTCCCGCATGACGGTGCGAATACAGAATGGGCGTATGGCAACACACGTGTTGCGCGTATGCGTGAATTGGGATTTAATTGCATAACGTTACCGCGGCTGTTGGAACAGGAACAGATAGACATTGCCCGCAGCATGATACCAATAATTGATATTGACCGCCATTTGCAACGCGGAATTGATTGTATAAACAACATGCGATATGACTTTAAGGATGGACAGTTAAATACCAAAAACATTGTGCACGATGAATTTTCGCACGGTGGCAAGGCGTTTTTATACCTGTGCCAGAGCATTTATAAGGGCAGGGATGAAAAGCGTATATTTACAGAAAATGAAAAGCGTGAAAAATTACAAAAATCAATTGCAGATGATATACGTAAAGGATTGGCGGCAAATCGCGCACAATTGATAGATAATTACGATTATACAAGGGTTGAACATGCGAATAGTCGGTTCTGATAAGCCAGAATTTTTTATAGCGGCGGCAAAGATACGTGAATATCTGCCACATGTTATTATGGGACCGGATTGCAAGATAATATATGATTCAGACCGTTATTATGGAATTATTACCCCAGACGGTGGCAATATCATATACGATCATGTTGTATTAGACCCGATGTTTGTTAACCCACAAAATGTATTTATGGTGTTAACCACGATATTTAGTTTTGGAACAATACTAAATACATTTGTAGAAAAGGGTAACGGACGTGCGATGCGATTATTATCAGGCTTGGGATTTATAAATACCGGTACATTGCGCCAAGTAGATGGCGATTTAGAGATTTATTCAATGCGGGCAGACGAATGGATAAACAACCGTATTCGCCAGCATTTTATGGAAAAACAACAAAATTAAAACAAACACTTTTTTTATAAAAACAAACATAGATTAACAAAAACAACACGCACAGGTATTGCGTGAAACAAAAATATCAACAGAACGGCGGCAAACGCCACAGATTAACATTTTCCGAAAACATTAACAAAGGATATTAAAATGGCAGCAGGAAATCCAAATTTTGGTAATCTGTATTCAACATCTGTTGATAATTATACAGATTCACTGAAAGATAATTACACAGCCAATAGTAAATTGTTGACTGAATTAAAAAAGAGCGGCAATGTCGTCACAGAAGATGGCGGTGTTGAAATTTTACAAAACTTGGAAATCGCAGAAAACGGTGCATACAATCGTTATGATGGTGCGCAGGCCTGGGATTTGGAATCAAAGAAATTTGCAACCGCTGCGTCATTTGGCCGTAAGAAAATTGCGGTTACAATGGTTGTAACAGGGTCTGAATTAATGGCAAACGAAGGTAAATCACGTATGATTGACTTGATTGCCAGCAAGATTAAGAACGGTGCAAAAACATTGCAAAATGGTATGGCAGCCGATGTTTATTCAGATGGTTCAGATGCAATGCAAATTGGCGGATTACAATACTTGGTAAGTGACACACCAAATACAGGTATTGTTGGCGGTATTGACGCGTCCGATCCAGATAATGAATTCTGGCGCAATTTCCAAGGCAATGTAACATTTGGTACAGATAGTGTTGTTGAAAAATTCAACGAAGCAATTATTTCCACAACACGCAACAATGATGCACCAAAGGCAGTATTTGTTGATAATGCGTTCTATACGAATTATTACAAAGAATTGCAGGCACAACAGCGTTTTGTCAACACAGATGGCAAGGGCGGATTCTTGGAATTGGCCATCAACGGATTGCCAATATTCTGTGACCAGGGCATTGTTGCCGACCCAATGGAGGGTAAAATACCGGCAAATCATGCATATTTCTTGAACACAGATTTCATCTATCTGCGTCCACATGTACGCCGTAACCCAGCCAAGAAAGAGCGCGTAAATTCCATTAACCAAGACTTGTATTCAGAAGCATGGTTATGGGCGGGTAATATGACCACATCTGGTCGTGCGTTCCAGGGCGTTTTAATTGGTCAATAATAAATAACCCCGAGCAATCGGGGTTTAATATTAAAAAGGAGTAAGTTATGGCATTTACAACCATTAATTTAACAGAACCAGTATTGGCAGACGAATTGTCTGCATACGGTGCAAAACCAGGTCAACACGATGCATTCCCGTGCGGGATTGTAGTATTTGGCGTCGCCGCCAGTAATACACCAGCAGGGACCGCATATATCACACCAGCAGGTGTGTTGTCGGGGACATCTGCGACAGGTTCTATCAAAGTTACCACGTTGGCAGCTTGCCCAGCAGGTTGCGGTATATATGGCGTTGCCATGGGTATTGTACCGGGTGAAACACCAACAGCGGTTGCATATACAATTATGTAATCGGTTAACGGTTTTGCCCGTTCCGTAAAAACGGGCACATAAATTAAAAAACAAACACCATAAACAAACACTTATAAACGTAAGTTAGAGTATTTGTTTATGGTCTTTTTTTATTAAAAAGGAATGCAAATGAACGCAAAAGAAATTATAGATAATGTTTTATCGCGCGAAGGATTATATCGCAACGTGCAAAACCCATTTGTGTCGACAGATTTAATTATCATTGAAAATATCCGCATATTAAACGATTTGGTGTCGGATATTGTATTGAAAAATAGTTTATCAGACCTGTTGCGACTGTGCGAATTTACAACATACCGCAAATTTGCAACAAATACCGCGTATAATACAAATGATGTTATATATTCGGGTAAATACCGTTACAGGGCGATATTGGGGGGCACCGCAACAGTTGATCCTGCAACGTTGAATTTAACACCAGGCGATAGTGCCGCCGCACCAGATGGTATGCAATGGTTATGCGCGGGTGATTGGAATCAATATCCGTTTACAGATTTAGCGGCAGATTGCGCGGGAATTGATACCGGCACAATGGTTAATATGAACCAACGTGTGCCGATGCAGGCGGTTAATATGCACCAGTGGATGGTGATGAAAGCAAATTCGGTATCAGTTGGTACAACCGGCATATTCAATATACGCGATAAATCAATATACATATTCCAAGGGTTGGCAGATGGTACGCAGATACAATTCCTGTATTACACTGATTTGCCGGTTATTGGGGCAGATGGCGTCCGTAAAGCAGTATTTAACAGCGTATCAGACACAACGGTTATACCAGAACAAATATTAATGTTGGGTACAGCGTATAGATATCTGAAAGATAAAGATGTTGGGAATTGGACGGAAATTGAAACCGAATACAAGAATTCATTAAACGATTATGAAGCGCGCGGGCAAGCCCCACAGCAAATTGATTTAGCGGGGGGCGCGTTGCGCGATACAAGCAATTATTCAGATGGAAATTGGAATATATAATGTCAGATAGAATTACAATACCACTTTATCAGACGGGTTGGTCAAGCGAGGCCCCATTATTAGATAGTGGCGCAGGGCATTTGTTGGCGTGCAAAAATTATATTATAAAACAAAACCTGATAGAATCGCGCAAGGGTTATTTCCTGCGGTTGTCATTCACAGACCCAGTAAAAACCATAATACCGTTACCAGAATACGATGTTATTATTGTTGCAGCCGGTGATAAAATATATGTATATCAAGAAACGGCAGGCGGTTTCACACAATTAGCGGTAAAAGTGGGATATTCAACGTCCGCATGGCAATGGGCGTATCTGAATCATCAGGTTATTATGGTTAATGGCCAAGATAATGCCCAACAAATATTCGTTACAGATTTTGGATTGGGCACACAAAGTGTTACAATTCAAGATTGGTCGGTAACCGGTGCGCCCAGTTTAATATTTGGTTGGGTTGCCACATTAAATGCACAATTATGCGCAGGGTATGGTAATGATTTGGGTATTTGGTATTTGCCAGTTGGTTATGTACAGACAGATGTAAACGCACAAATGAAACTGTTTGATATAGCCGCCACGTCGGGCACAACAAAGAAAGGTGGTGCAATTATCGCGGGATTTAATATATCGCGTGATGCGGGTATGTCGTTAAATGCATACATGGGATTTATGACAGACCAGGGAGAAGCAATAGTTTATTCGGGGAATGATTTAGATGACCCAGACAATGTTCGTTATGACGGCACCTACCAGACGGGTTATCCGTTGGGAAAAACACCGTTTATCAATTGGTCAGGCGATGTAATTATTATGACCAATAAAGGATTTATATCGGGCCACAGTATATTTGCAAACGGTGAAAACCAAAGTGCCCAGTATATATTTAGCCAAAAAATAAACACGTGGTTGTTGGAACAAAGTGCAAAATTTGGCAATAATTACGGTTTTATGGGCGTTGTTGTACCCAGTGAAGACATTGTGCTGTTTAATATACCACAGGGCGCATCTGAGTTTGTCCAGGTTTGCATGAATATCACCAGTGGTAAATGGTCGTTGTTTAATAATATTAATTCATACACAATGTGCGTATTTAACGGTAAATTATTATTTGGTATGGAAGATGGCGTGTATGAATACGGAACGTCTGCGCTGGATACTAACTTAATACCGTTGGAAATTTGGACATCATATACTAATTGTGGTTCAGATTTATTAAAGCGCATAAATATGTTTCAATTGCGTCATGCATCAAGCGATAAAATTAATTTATCGTTTGAGGTTTACAAAGATTTTGAGAATCAATCATATTACAACTGGACAGATACATCGGGCGTACCGGAATCAATCGCAGAAAGTGGGTTTATATGGTCAAATTACAATTTGCCAAACGATCCAACGCCGGGGACAGCCCAATGGGATACAGAATACTGGGCAGGTGGTTATGGCAATATGACGGCCGCCGCAGATACATTTTCAGCCAGTGGTTTAGGACACAATTTCAGCATACGCATGACTGCAAATGTTAACGGCATTAAACATCAGGTTGTGGATTTAATGTTGTTATTTAATGCCAGCAGAACAGCAATTTAAGGGAGCAACAAATATGAGTACGATTACATTGCCATGGTCAATGGAACAAGACCGTATTAACGAAATTAAAGCCAGTTCAACGCATGTGGACGATAACTTTAACACTTTGTTAAATGCAGTAAATGGTAAGTTGGATGCTGACGGTTCAACCGCTGCCACTGGCGATTTATCAATGGGTGGAAACAAGATCACAAATTTGGCGTTGCCAACCGTATCAGCCGATGCGGCAACCAAGGGATATGTTGACAGCGCAATAGTCAGTAATACCAAAATTGCATCATCCACACAATTGGGGCAGGTTAAGATTGGCCAAGATATTGCAGTTGATACGAATGGTGTTATAAGTGTTGCACGTGGTGGTGGTAATACAACAGCCACAGCGGCAATCGTTGCCCTGCGCGCGTGTTCGTTGACAAACAGTGTGCCGGTAACCGGCGTGGATGGTGTGGTCTATTTCACATATAGCGCATAGGGGTAAAATATGGGCGTTTATTCCAAAATTATATCCACAGTTAAGTCAATAACGGGTATTCGCACGTTTATAGGTGGTGCAACAAAAGATATAAATAGCGTTTGGACATTTATAAATGGCAAGCGGTATCTGTTGTGGCCAGACAGTGGATTAGAGTTATTTAGCAGCGGTACACCAGGGGAATATACATTTACAGCACCACAAACGGCGGAATATTTGATAGATATTGTTGCCGGCGGGGGTGGGGCCATTGCGGGTAACGTTTCGCAGGTCGTGGATTGTGCGGGTGGTGGCAGCGGGGGATATACGCGTGTAAAGGTGCAGATAACTCAGGGCGATGTAGTAAATATTGTTGTTGGTAGTGGCGGAAGTGGGCTTATAACAACATCTGTCAACACATCGGCATCTGGGGGCAGCATAAGTAATGTTACAGTTGGGGGCAATATATATTCCGCCAATGGTGGTGGCGGCGCAAACATAGGGAATACGCGATATAGTTGGATGTATGGTTTAGGTGGTATTGGCGATACCAGTAATGGTAATAATGGTTCGTTTGGTATTTATAACGGCGAAATATTTGTCGCAAATGGCGGAATATCTGTTTTTGGTGGTTATGGCAAAGGCGGAACAGGCTATCGTAATCCTGTTACAAATACTTATAGTGCAGATGCAGGGGGCGATGGTTTCGTCCGTATAGCAATGATATAAAGGGTAAAATAAAATGGCAGAAAAAAAGCAAGATTATTGGCAGAATCAATTGGAAATTGCGTTTTCTAACCCGTTATATAAACGGTGGCGCAAACAGTCACGTGATATTACGCGCCGTTATCGCAATCAAATGTTTTTAGCAAACAAAGACACCAAGATACGCGATATGGATGACAGCAAGGGATATAACCTGTTGTATCGTAATGTGGCGGTTCGGTTGCCGTTCATATTGCCGTTTATACCGCGTGTTCAGGTTGATAGAACAAATCGCGATAATGATGGACCGGCGCGAACAGCATCGCAGATTCTGGAAAGAATAACAAACAAATTGATAGATTGCCCGCAGTTCAAGCGGGCTTTATCATACGGTAAAATTGATGCGGAATTATCAAACTTTGGGATTATTTGGGTAACGTACGCACCATTTTACACAGATGGCGGGCTGTTACGTGAAGATATAACGTTTGATTATGTATCGCATGATGATTTTATATGGCAAAAATCCAAACATTGGGATGATTGCGGCTGGGTTGCCCGCCGCATACGTATGCGCGATGAAGATGTTAAAAAGCAATTCCCGCGTTTGCGGTTAGATTCAGATGTGACCAATGATGAATTAGATGCGCTGGAAAAAACACAAGTTATTGATTCTAAAGACCGCGAGGATAAAACGGTATCTGTTTGGGAAATATGGGATAAATGGGACCGCAAGGTTTATATATTTCACCCGACATTTAAGCGCATTTTAGCAACATATGATTATCCGTATGAAATTGATTTCCCATGCGCACGACCATTATCGTACGATGATTTTATTGATTCAACAGTCCCAGTCCCCCGTCATGCGCAATATTTGCCACAGTATCAGGCAGTTGACCAGATAAATCGTAAATTAACCAACATTAAAGATACTTTACGTGTTGTTGGTGCATACGATGCATCTGTTGCTGATTTTGGTAAAATATTTGATGCGGATAATGAAAACCGCATGATTGGGTTAAAAAACACTGAAAAATTACAAGGTAAAGCAATCAGCAATTTAACATGGTTTAATGACAACGGCGCAGCGGTTGCCGCACTGGAATCGTTAAAAACTGTTCGTGATGAATATATATCAGACATCCAAAAAGGATTAGGTATTTATGATGTATTAGAGGGTGAAACGCAATCACAAGAAGCGTATGGTACAAACCGTCTGAAAGGGTCGTTTGGTACGATGCGATTGCAAGACGACCAAAAGAAAGCAATATATTTTGTGCAAGATACAGTGCGTATTGCATGCGACATTATATGCCAGACATTTGACCCATTATCAATATTAACCTATTCCACGATTGAATATACCGGGGAAACGTTGCCTGAAATTATGCAGGGCATTGAATTATTAAAAACAGAAAACCTGAAAAACACGCGTTTGACAATATCGTTGGAAGATGTGCGTTCATACTATGATGCGGATTACAAAGCAAATATCAGTGAATTGTGGACCAATGTGTTTACCCAGTTAAACCAAGTGTCCAATATGGTGCAGCAGATACCTGAAATGGCGATTATCGCAAAGCCAGCCATTATGTCAATGATACGCGGGTACAAGGTTGGTGCATCTATTGAGCAAAAGATGGAAGAAGCCATTGATGCAGCGATTGCAGCATATCAAGAACGGATAGCGCAACCGCAACAACCAACGCCAGACCAGATGAAATTACAGGTTGAACAGCAGAAAGTCCAGGTACAACAGCAAAAACTGCAAATTGATGCAGACAAGGCGGCCGCAGAATTACAAAACACGCGCGAACGAGATAGTACAGCATTACAACTGGAAAACAAACGTGCCGAGGCAGAAATTGCGAAAATAATCAGCGACCGCGAAATCAACGAAGCAAAAATCAGCATTATGCAACAGGATGCAGACCGCAAAGAACGTGAATTGGAAATGGAATCACGTCTGGCGATATTTGATGCACTGCACCCAGAAATCAAAGTTGACACCAACCTGGGCAGTATAAATTAAGGAGCAAAAAAATGGGAAAATCACCATCAGTACCAACATACAACACAAACATGGCGATATCTGAACAGAATCGTATAAACCAAGCCGCAGGTATGCAACAGTATGCCAATGTGGTTAGCCCAACAGGTGGATATACAACATCAGTAGATCCAATGACGGGTCGTATAACAGTTAATAAAACACTGTCTGACAATAGCCTGTTGGCAATGCAAAAACAGATGCAGGCGTTAAACAATTATACTGGCGACCCGACAGATGCAGCCAATGCATATTACAATGCACAGATGGCATACCTGCAACCGCAAATGGACAGACAGATTGCCAGGACAGAATCCAGTTTAACCAACCGCGGGTTGCCGTTGGGCAGTAACGCATGGAACAGTGCAATTGGTGATGTATATGATGCACAAAATCGTGCGTTGACAGCCGTATCAAACGATGCATTGGCGAATGGACAACAGTTCCAGACCAATATATTAAATCAATCAGGTATGTTGGGCGGACAAGTGATTGACCCAACGATGATTGCTGGCCAGGCGGGTGCGGGTATGGAAAATACATACGACAAACAGTTTGCAAACCAGGTTGAACAATGGAAACAGAAACAAGCAAATCGTAATAATATGTTGGGCGGTGTGATGAGCCTGGCGGGGACATTGGGTGGTGCAGCATTGGGTGGACCAATTGGTGCGGCAATTGGTAACCGAATAATGGGAACGGCGGAATAATTAATAAAGGTGAAAGATATGAATCCACAAAATCAAGCAGTTCAGGCAGTTATGGGTATGGCGTTGCCACAGACGGTTATACCGGTAACAAAAACAGAAACCCAGGTACAACGGACGCAATACAATCCAAATAAATTACAGGCGGTGTTGGATGCATTGCGCACGCCGCGTACGGTTGCAGACAACAGAAAAAGTGCATGGGAAATATTTGGTAACGCATTGGCAAACATTGAACCGGTACGAAATTCAACAGGTGCATATGGGATGGAAGTGGCCAATCCGTATATACAGGGTTTAAATTCATTTGCACGCAGTTTCGGCGGTGCGTACAGTGCACGCAAAGAAAATGAACGTGATGTGCGTAATGCCGAATTAGAGGCGCAAAATATGGCGCGTGAAGATGCGATAAAGGCCACCCAAATTGCCATGGATGCCGACAAACAGGTTATAACCGACCAAACAGCATTAGATTATATGAAATACAATGATCCAAAC
This sequence comes from uncultured Alphaproteobacteria bacterium, assembly GCA_946613195.1. Classification (GTDB taxonomy): domain Bacteria; phylum Pseudomonadota; class Alphaproteobacteria; order Rs-D84; family Rs-D84; genus Enterousia. The sequence goes on along the minus strand of CAMOFE010000008.1, from coordinate 8,022 downwards.
GGTGGTGGTGTCCAGCAACAGCAACAACGCGATGCAGCGTTAAGTGCATTGCGCGAATTGAATGAATTGGCCAAAGGTGGCGAAATTAATGCTTTAAACAAATCAACCAAGAATTGGGGGTTGGCGGCAAGTTCGTCCAAAAATATTGGTCGCCGGGAACAAGCATTGTCAGCACTGTTGCCGTTGACAAATAGTATTGCACGTGCATCTGGGGGGTCTGGTATTAATACAATTGGCGAAATGCTGGCATATCTGGGGGTGCCAGAAAATGCAACGTCTGCCCAAATTGAGGGTGCATTACCAGGATTAATTAATAAATTAGGGTTCACACCAGAAGAAGTGTATCAAATGTCAATGGCAAATAATGGTGGATTGGCGTTTTAACAAAATAAAAAAGGCAGACAAATGAGCGTGTTTATAACCAATGATGAATTGGCAACATTTGCAAAAAACGGGTTCGATACAGCAGCGGTAAAACGCACAATTGAAACGTACCGCGGGCAAGGATTAGATGATAATGCAATCCGCGCAAAAATAGATAATAAATTAAATGTGTGGGGAACCAGCCCAGAATATACCGCAGAACAAATGGCCAAAGCACGCACAGCGGGGCAAGATGCCAAACGTGCGGCAGAATCACAACATACCCCATTGGAACGCGCCGCGGATGTTACGGCGGATTTTTTTGGTAAAACGGGCGTGGGGCGTGGAATTACCGCAATATTACAAGGTGCAAACAAGGGTAATCCGTTGGTTCAAGCCGCATCAATAGTTGCGCCCAGCGTAAATGATGATGTAATAACGCCGCGTAATGGATTGGAACGTGCGCTGGAATTGGGGGCAGAATATGCTGCACCGGCTGGTGTGATTTCAACTGGGCTGGGTAAAATTGCGACAAAAATACCAACAACAACAAAAATCGGTCGTATTACAGCAAAATTGTTAACACCGGCTGCTATGCCCGTGGAATATGCATCTGCGGCAGGTGCTGGGGCGTTAACCGGTGCGGTAAATCCTGAAAGCATGTTAGGTAAACTTGGAACAGGTGTGTTAGGTGGTATGTTAGGTGGTGCGGCTGCAAATACATATATAAACCGCCGTCAAATAATAGATTGGATACGTAGACCACGCGAAATTTCGCAAAATAATGCGGCATATCGTACATTGGATAACGCCATGGGCGAGGGCGGTTTAGAAAACGCAGTGCGTACCGCCAAAGAACGAGGGGTGCCATTAATTGATGTGGGGGATGAAAACATTAACCAAATTGCGCGTACGGCCCGCAGTGTTTCGCCAGATGCAAATAATGCGATTGCAATGCGTTATAATGATATACGGAATAATGCGCCATCAACCGTTTCAAAGAAAATAAATGAAATTTTTGGCACAGAAAATGCAGAGCAATATGCAAAACGTGTGGCCGAAGAATTAGACCCAGATGCAAATCAATTGTATGAAATGGCATTTATGGGTAATACAACAGTTAATCCAAACACAGGTCGTGCGCGTACCACAACGGCCAGATTACCCAAAGATGCATTTGCAAAACTTGATAAAAATCCGTATATACGCGATGCAATAAACACTGCACCGAATATTCATAAGGAATTACAGGTATCAGGACGCAAAGCCATCAAAGATGCGGCAGGTAAAATAACAGGTTATGAGCCAACATTAGCACCGCGCAATGATATGCGGCGTTTGGATTTTGCAAAAGAGGTTTTAGATAACCAAATCGCGCGTGAAAAGGCTGCGCCTGCACCAAACACACGTTTAATTGCCAGTTTGACTAATGCAAAACAAGATTTGGTCGCAGCAATGGATAATTTTAGCCCGTTGTATAAACAGGCACGTGCAGTGTCTGGGCAAAAATTATCTGCATTAGAAGCACAAAAATTTGGTGCACGAATTGACCGCGCGGACATGTCGGCTGATGCGTTTGTAAATGCGGTTAAAGGCATGAATGATCGCGAAAAAAGCGCAGTACGCACAGGGGTGCGCGATTTTTATAAAAAAGGATTTGAACAGGCCGAAAATCCAGCAGTGTTCGCAAAAAGATTATTAGACACAGATGCCAAAGCCAAAATCCGTGCTGTGTTACAGCCAGATGAGGCAAATAATTTGATAAACTTTGCAGAAACACTGGTGAATCAGAATCGTGCCCGTAATTTTATACTGGGGGGGTCACGTACCGCAGAAAACCAAGTCGGTATTGCAAATGCAGTTGGTGCTGCCGAAGAATTAGCCAGCAACCCGGTCAAAGGGGTATTACGCAAGGCAGGCCGTGCAATTGATAGCGAACGCGGTAAAAGGTTATATGGTGAAATTGCGAATATATTATTAGCCAACCCAAATACATTACGTGTGCCAAATTTACCAAATAAAACCGTAATGCCAAATATGGTACAGGGCATCAAAGCAAATAACATATTAGGTTCGCCAATTTATCAGGCAATTATTAACGCATTAAACGGTAATAAATAACCAAAGGAAAAACCCATGAGCAAATTAAATACACATGTTTATGATGTGGATGTTAAACCAATAAAAAAACTGCACATTGAAGAAGAAAGACCGCGTGAATATGCAGCAGATGGTAAAATCGCTGTGAGTAGTCGCGTGCACGTAACAGATACCATTGATACGCAAGAAACACCAGAATCAATGCCAGATGGCAAAATTAAACCGTATGGGTTGGATGCGGATGCATCATATGACGTGGAAGTAAAAGAACATGTTGCGGATTCTGTAATCCAGGAACATATTGACCGCGGTGTGCAAAATGACGTTTCAGATTAAACAAATTGTACCAGAATTATCACACGTGCAATTGGACGCGCCGAATATCAATTTACGGCGCGTTTTGCGTATATGGCGGCGTGGTGAATCCCAATTGCGTCCGATATCTGAAATTGTCGTGCGGTTGCGGTTAAGTATGCTGCGTGTGAATGATTTATCGGTGTTGCGGGATACGCATGATGCGCTGGATGAAATATTATACCGTTTTTATCGCCGGCAAACTTTGCGTGAACAGCATAACCGTAATGATATACGTGATATGGTGGTTGTGTTGCGTTTATCATTAATGCAGACTATTTGGGAAAAAATGGGATTTTTAGATTTGCCATATATTGACAGTGTAATACGGCAAACAATCAAAGATTTTAGAAACAAACACAAAACAAACATAAAACCAGAACACTGGGGCATATTGGCGGAAATGTGTTGGAATTCAGTCAACCATGCACGCCGTATTGAACCAGAACAAGAATCAGACCCCGCCGATATCGATATTGACGATGACGATATTAGCGCATGGATAAACAGTGAGTTAGACAATGGCACAGAAACATAACACAGAGTATAACGAAAAGCCGATGACGCGCGATGGCCGTATTCAAGGCCCCAGCCGTCGTTATCGCAGATTACGGCACCCATCGTTCCCCGCAGCAGAATGGACAGCCAAGAACCCATTATTACAACGTGGCGAAATTGGTATTGAAATTGATACACATATGGCAAAACTGGGTGATGGACATACATACTGGAACGATTTGCCATACGCGTTAATATCAGAATATCAATGGGGTGATATTGGCGGTGATATTAATAACCAGACGGATTTAGTGGAATTGGTTGATGACGCAGTGGCGGCAGAAACAAATAGAGCCGTGCAGGCAGAATCTGTGTTGCAAAATAATATTGATGCCGTGGCGGCTAATTTATCCACAGAAATAACAAATCGTACAAATGCAGATACGGCGTTACAAAATCAAATCACAACCAATAAAAATACAATGGATTCGCATATTGCGGATACGTCAAATCCACACAATGTCACGAAAGCACAAGTTGGGTTGGGGAACGTGAACAATACGTCAGATGCCGATAAGCCGATTAGCACAGCGACACAGGTGGCGTTGGACGGCAAACAAAATGTTTCAGATGCAAATTATCAAATGGGCAATAGCAGTGGCGGTTGGACAACAATGACAACGCAACAGCAAAACGCGCTGAACAGCGGTGCCACAGTGACAAAGATAAACCAAATTGCTACAAATACACAGACAATCGCAGACGAAATAACACGTGCAACAAGTGCGGAAAGTGCATTAAGTGACCGTATTACAGCGAATACGAACAATTTTGCGAATTACCGTACGGCAAGTGCGCAGGATGCGATTGATGCCACATTGGCAACCAAAACAGAACTGGGCAATGAAACAACGGCGCGGGAAAACGCAGACAGCACATTACAGGGTAATATTACAGCCGAAGCAACCGCCCGCGAAAACGCAGACAACGGTTTACAAGCCCAAATAGATGCCATTGTTTCCAAGTCAGACGTTGTTGATATTGTTGGCACATACGCAGAATTACAGGCGTATGACACCAGCAGTTTAGGTAATAATGACGTAGTCAAAGTTATTTCGGATTCAACCCATAACAATGCGCCATCATATTACCGGTGGGTTATTACTGGTGGAGTGGGCGCGTGGGTGTATATTGGTTCTGAATCTGAAACATATACCAAGGCAGAAACAGATGCGTTATTAAACCAAAAACAAAATAATTTAACCACGGCGCAACAGGCAGCAGTGGATTCTGGAATTACCGCCCAAAAACGCACCAATTACGATAATCACTTGGCGAATACGTCCAACCCGCATCAGGTCACGAAAGCGCAGGTAGGATTAGGCAACGTGAACAATACGTCAGATGCGGATAAACCAATCAGCACAGCGACACAGACCGCATTAAATGCCAAACAGGATACAATATCAGATTTAGCGACAATTCGTACGGGCGCGGCATTGGGTGCAACAGCGGTTCAACCCGCCGATTTAGCCACGGTCGCGACAACGGGTTCATACAATGATTTAAGCGACAAACCAACAATACCTGCGGCACAAGTCAACAGTGATTGGAACGCAAACAGCGGTGTTGCACAAATATTAAACAAACCAACGCTGGGTACAGCAGCGGCGGCAAACGCCACAGATTTTGCGACGGCATCACAGGGCGCGTTGGCAAGTACGGCAGTTCAACCGGGCGATTTGGCAACCGTTGCGACCACTGGCAGTTATAATGATTTAAGCGACAAGCCAACGATACCGGCTGATATTTCGGCGCATAGAATAAATGGTGCACCATTATCAAATTCTGCATCTGTGTTTTACGGAACGTCTAGCACTGCCGCTGCGACAGTCGAAAAAGTGGTAAGTATTCCAAGTATAACAACATTGGATGTTGGAACTGTTATTGTAGTTCAGCCAACCGCCACATCAACAGTTGCAAATAGCACAATTAAATTGAATAATTTTTCAGCATATCCAATGAGATATAACAATGCAGCAATCACAACGTCAACTGATAGCATTGTGTGGAACGCTGCTTATCCATCTGTTTGGGCATTTGATGGAACATACTGGCGTTTTGTTGCACACGGTATAGACAGCAATACGACATATAGCACTATGTCGGTTACCGAAGGAACAACAGGAACTGAAACAAGCAATCGTGTTTTACAGGCTGTCAACCTGAAACAGATTATTCAAGGCACAACATTGACAGGTATAGATGTTGCGACCACTGGTGCGGTATCTGCAAGCGATACCATCACTGATGGCATCGGTAAATTACAGGCAACAAAAGCAGACAAATCCGAACTGCCAACGGTAAACAACGCAACACTTACCATACAGCGTAATGGCGCGGTGGTGCAAACATTTACCGCCAACCAGGCAACAAATGCCACAGCGAATATTGCGGTGCCAACCGCAACCAGCCAAATTACAAACGACAGTGGTTTTATTACCAGTTCAGCGTTAGCACCGTATGCTTTAAGTGCAGACCTTGCGACAGTGGCAACCACAGGCGATTATGATGATTTGTCAAACAAACCAACGATTCCAACAGTTGGTAATGGCACAATTACATTTACACAGGGTGGTGTTGTCAAAGGTTCAATCACAACCAATCAAATCGAAGACGCGATAATTCCGTTGGATGCTGGGAGTGGCGACGTTTACACCAAAGCCGAAACAGATACATTGTTGAGTAATAAAGTTGACAAAGGACATCAGGTTATAGATTTTCAGGCACCAACATCAGCAAATGGCTATACCTGGTATCGCAAGTATGCAGATGGATGGGTTGAACAGGGTGGCATACAAAACGGCAATGGTTATTATGCCAGAACAACCGTAACGCTCCCTATCGCAATGGCAGATAATACATATCAAGCGTTTGGTAATATAGGTTGGCCGAACGAATCTGGTTGGTATACAGGCACATTTGGTACGACAGCCAATCAAGTAACAGACGTAACAGGGGCAACAACAAACAAAACCACGACATCGTTTATGATTCAGTCTTTTTCTAAACATAATTGGTACGTTTGCGGTATGGCAGCATAATGTTAGAAAGGAGTATAAATATGGACTATAAAGACGGACAAATAATAACAGATCATACAGCATTTGCAAATTGGACAAACAGTCACGGCAATCAGTTCTATGACACCGCCAACGGCGATGGAACGTACACAGTTCATAAAATACCAGAAACAACACCAGAAGAATTGCAGACCCGCGTTCGTGGAATCCGGAATAATATGTTGGACGAAACTGACAAATACATGATTTCAGATTTTCCGTTGCCAGATGAACAACGGCATCAGATGAAATTGTATCGTCAGTATCTGCGGGATTACACTCAACAAGAAAACTGGTGGGAACAAACCCTGTTTACTTTTGATGAATGGGAAACAAAGGAGTAAGGTATGCCATGCGGTAAAAAAAGAAAAAAGTAATCTAAAATGGGCGACAATTGTCGCCCATTATTCTAACGGGGAATAATGGAGTTATACAAGAATGTACACAATTAATTGGTCAATGCAAAAAATAGTTTATGCGACATTTGGTGCGCTGGTGTCGTTTACCGCGGATGTGCATACCGCTATGTTAGGTTTGTTAATCTGTATAGTTGTGGATACCATAACCGGATTTATTGCGGCACCGTATCGTGGCGAACGACGCGAAAGCAGAAAATTGAATAATCTAGTAAAGAAAATAATTACATATTTTAGTGCCGCGTTGCTGTTGTTGGTTGTGGAAAAATTAGTTTTCCCGACCTATTTGGTAAATGAAATTCAACTGGCACGGATTGCATTTATGGTGTTTTCCATGTTGGAAGTTTATAGTTGCGCAGAAAATGCGCGTGATATCACAGGTTTGCGTATATTTGAGATAATAACCCAATTATCTGTGCGTAAAATCCAGGAAAAAACAGGCATTGATATCGGGGCTGTTGCAAAAGAAACGCAGGGACGCAAAAAATGAAACGTTGGAAACGATTGTATGGTATGTCGGCAACATTTGTGTGCCCTTATTGTTTGCGAACTTTGCCGATTTCAGAATCAACCGTAGAACACGAACCACCACGCAGTCGGCAATATGAACTGGGACGCAGTAAAACAATGTTGGCGTGTAAACGTTGTAACAATCAAAAGGGTGCATTAACTGCGGCCGAATATGCAGAATGGAAACGACTTGAATTTATTAGAAATGGGGGATTGTCCAGATGAAACAAATCATTTATCTGTTTATAGGGTTAATTGTGGCGGGATGTACCAGACAACAACCCGCCAGTGTAACAATTGCGACATCTGCCAAAGAAACGATTGCAGCAATGTATCAATCTTTGCCGGATGAATGCAAGACAGAATCAAACCAAAAACAGTTATGGGCAGCACAATCGGCAATAGACGCGGTTGTTCAATCTTGTGAAACGGAAAAATCTAAAATAAATCAAGAAAAAATTAAATGGCAATGGGCGTTTTGGGGTTTGCTGGCGGTGATGGCGGCGTACGTGCTGAAAAGAGTGGTCAGATGAATAAAAAACAAACAATTATTAATGCTGTTACTAGGACAATATGGTGTTGGTAGAATGGTGTTGAATATTGACATACCGTCCGATTGGGCGGTTTTTTATTTATCAAAAAGGATATAAAATGAAAAT
>CAMOFE010000007.1 GCA_946613195.1 uncultured Alphaproteobacteria bacterium | reverse complement strand
AAGAATTAACCAAGGTTGCTGGTAAATATGCCGAAGAAGCCAAGATTTCTATGCGTAACATTCGTCAAGATGCAATGGGCAAAATTAAACGCGCGGTTACGGATAAAGAAATTTCCGAAGACGATCAACATAAATACGAAGATGATATTCAGAAGGTGTTTGATAGTCGCGCAGGCGAAGTTGATGCGTTGGCAAAACAAAAAGAAGCAGACATTATGTCAATCTAATTTATCGGGGGGAAATTATGCTAAAATTATTCAGCAAAAAAGAAAAACAAGTTGTGCCGGCTAAATTGCCACAACATATTGCATTTATTTGCGATGGAAATCGTCGTTGGGCAGAAATGCGTGGGTTGCCACCATTGGCGGGTCACCAGGCAGGTATTACTAATTTTGAGAATCTGGTTGATTGGTATATTGCGCATGGTGTCAGCACAATTACTTTCTTTTTATTTTCCACAGAAAATTGGAATCGCAGTACCGAAGAAGTAGATTTCTTGATGAATCTGTTTTGTACAGAAATGGAAAAGAATATGAAGCATGCGCTGGAAAAGAATCTGCGTTATCGTGTAATCGGTACGCGCGACAGATTGCCAAAAAAACTGGCGCAATTATGTGATAAACTGGAAGAAACATCCGCAGAAAATACAGGTGGGACAGTTGTGTTCGCGCTGAATTACGGCGGCCAGGATGAAATTGTAAACGCTGTAAATGCCGCGATTGCAGATGGGAAACCTGTTACCCGCGATAGTTTTGAGACTTATTTAGACACAGGCGACCTGTTGCCGATTGATTTGATGGTGCGTACCAGTAACGAATTCAGAATATCTAATTTCTTGTTGTGGAAATTGGCGTATGCAGAATTGCTGTTTATACCACAACATTGGCCTGAATTGGTTCGCAGTGAAAAACTGTGGCAGATGACTTTGGATGAATTTGCACGCCGGAATCGCAGATTTGGTGGCGGTAAAAAAGCAAATTATTTGGGCAAGAAAAAATAAAGGATTGGTTATGTCAAATACGTTAAAAAGAATAATTGTTAGTGTTATTATGCTGGGCATTGTCTGCGTTGTTGCGGTGTTAGAATCGCGCGGATTTTCGGCGGTGCGCTGGTTTGGAATTGCTGTTATTGCTGGTATGATAATAGAGATGATTTCATGTATGCGGCACGTATCAGACAAAGTTATGCGCCAGGGGCATAATAACATTATGTGTGGTGCATTTTTGGTGTATTTGGCAATGATGTTGGTTGCGTTTTATTTTGTTGGCACGCGTCCGTGGATTGTGTTGTTGTTATTCTTGACAATATCGGCGGCTGATGTTGGTGCATGGATGTTTGGTCGTGAAATTGGTGGCGACAAAATGTGGGAACGTTTATCTGCGGGTAAAACATGGTCTGGTCAAATTGCAGGTATCGTATGTGGCACGATTGTCGCGGTGCTGTATGGTGTTATTGGGGCAGGGGCATTCCTGCCACAACTGATGTGGATTGGTATCAGTGTGTCATTACTGTCGCAATATGGTGATTTAACCGCCAGTTGGATTAAGCGCAGATTGGGAATAAAAGATTTCAGCAATGTTTTACCTGGACATGGCGGATTGCTAGACAGGTTTGATGGCTGGATTTATGTTTTGCCATTGGTTTGGTTGGTGATGACAAGATAATATAGTTAATCAAAAGGATAGAGATTATGCATACTTTATTGACCATAGTTGCATTATTGGTTGTTCTGGGGGTTGTGGTGTTTATACATGAACTGGGGCATTTCTGGGCCGCGCGGTGGGCGGGTGTGCGTGTTAATATTTTCTCTATTGGGTTTGGACCGGCATTGATTAAATGGCATGATAAACACGGCACAGAATGGCGGATTGCGTGTTTGCCGTTGGGTGGTTATGTTTCTATTTATGGCCAAGAAGATATGTTTAATCGCAAAAAATACGCAGAATTATCACGCGCCAAACAGGCAGGGCATTATTTGTCTGCACCGGCATGGAAACAATTCATAATTATTGCAGCGGGTGTTTTTATGAATTTCTTGTTGGCATGGGGTATTTATTCTGCGCTGTTTATGTTCCAGCCACGTAATGTTCAACTGCCTGTGGTGGGTCAGGTTATTCAAGAATCTGTTGCGTTCAAGGCAGGTGTTAAACCTGGCGATACAATCATGCGAATTGATAACGAAAAAATCACAAATTGGGGCGAATTGGTGTTGGCCAAAGAATTGGCGGCAAATCGTGATGCGCATGTTTTAATCTTGCGTGGGGAAAAATTGGTTCAGGTGAAATTGTCGCCCGCAGAACGGTGGGGATTAATTGCAGATGGCAGTCGCACTGAATTTCGTAAAAAAGGATTTTTTGGCGGAATTTATTCTGGTGCGCGCGAAACATATCATCAATCTAAAACTTTACTGACAGTATTAAAACAAATTGTAACAGGTGAACGTTCGTCTAAACAACTGGGGTCTTTCATAACTATTGCCGAGGTTTCTGGTCGCGCGATGGAGGCTGGATTTTTCGCATTGTTATCAATAATCGCACTGTTGTCAGTAAATCTGGGGGTTATCAATTTATTGCCATTACCGGTACTAGATGGTGGTTATTTGTTGATTTTGATGATAGAGGCAATTACACGGCGTAAACTGGGTGGACGCGGTATGGAAATTGCTATTTTATGTGGTTGGGTCTTAATCGCAGCATTGTTCGTATTAACAATGTGGAACGATTTGGCGCGTGTATTTGGGTTGAACTAAGATGGTAAGAAAAACAGCATTTGTATTTGGTTTAATTGTTGGTCTGGGTGCGACGGCGTATGCAGAAACTGTGTCGCGTGTAAATGTTCGTGGAAACGAACGTATGGATGCAGAATCTGTACGAATATTAGGCGGCGTTAGAATCGGCGAAAATGTTGGCGAGGCACGCGCAAATGAAATCGCAAAAAAATTGCAGACCAGCGGATATTTTTCGCGCGTATCTGTGCGTATGTCTGGCAATGTTCTGAATATTGATATTACCGAGGCACCAACCATTAACATGGTAACCATAGAAGGTAATGACGAAATATCAACAGATGACTTAAAGAAAGAAATCCGGTTAAAAGAACGTTCGTCGTTTGATGAATCTGTGGTTGGTGGTGATGTCAGTCGTATGTTGACTGTATATCAACGCAAAGGTTTTTTCGGAACAAAAATTGAACCTAAAAAGATAATATTAGACGACAATCGTGTAAATGTTGTCTATGAAATAACCGAAGGGCATCCGACATATATTCGCAGTATTGAATTTGATGGAAATAAAAAATTTTCATCGCGTACATTGCGTGGCGAAATTTTATCGCGTGAACACGCATGGTGGCGAATAATGACACAATTTGATGTCTTTGACGAAGACCGTATTCAATACGATGCGCAAATGTTGCGTCAGTTTTATTTGCGTAATGGATATGTTGATTTTATGGTCAAGAATACCAGCGGTCAATTTACGCAAAACCGTGAATATTATTCTGTGGTATTTACTGTGGACGAAGGCGAAAAATACAAATTCGGAAATATCAGTGTTAAAAATCCGTTCCCAGATGTGCCAGAATCTGAATTAACAGATGTTCTGAAAATGTCGCGCGGTGATACCTATAACGCTGATTTGGTTGATGATACAATATCGGCATTGCGTGGTGCAGTCGCAGATCACGGATATGCGTTTATAAATGTTGAACCAGTGCCTGTAAAAAATTCTGATGCGCGTACGGTTGATTTAGAATTTGTTATACAAAAAACTAATCGTATTTATCTGAACACAATAAACATTTTGGGCAATGTTCGTACTTTTGATAATGTAATAGAACAACAGTTACCAATGCGTTCGGGCGATCCGTTTTCATTACAAACAATTGAACAAGGGCGTCAAAACCTGATGCATACGCGATTTTTCAAGGATGTTCAGATGGTGCCAACCAGACTGGCAGATGCAAATATGATGAATTTGGATGTCAAGGTAGAAGAACAGCCAACTGGTGAATTATCTGGCGGGTTTGGTTGGTCAAACATTAATGGATTTATGGTTGATGCCGGTATTACAGAGAGTAATTTTATGGGACGCGGTCAAATTGTGCAGTTGCGTGGTTCAATTGCCCAGTATCAAAAGCAAGCGTTGTTCAGTTTTACAGAACCGTATCTGTTTGGTCGTCAATTATCTGCGGGGTTTGATGTATCATATACAATGTATGATTATTCATCATTGGGCAGTTTTGGATACGATAGGGATTCTTTATCCATTGCGGGTCGTATGGGATGGAAATTGACAGATCATTGGTCGCAAACTGTGCGTTTGTCTGCATCATTTGACCAGAATTATGATATTCAACTGGCGGGATGGCATGATGCGACACTGTACACATTGGCAACAGGTTTCAGGTATTATAATCTGTCCACTAATTTTGAGCAGAATACTCATACCGGTATCGTCAGCAATTTAGGTGTTTCATATACTGGTTTTGGTGGCACCGAAGAATTTATGCGATACAGTGGCGATATAACCGCGATGGTAAACTTCTTAGACGAACGTTGGCAGTTGCGCACATCGCTGGATGTTGGTTATATTCAGCCCATTGGTGATGATTACATAACACGTGTTTATCGTTATTTCTTGGGCGGCGAATCTTTGCGTGGGTTTGATATTGCAGGTGTTGGTTCGCGCAATTGGGCATATCGGTCATATTCGTTGGGTGGCTTGTGGAAAATCAATGGTTCAACACAATTAAATTTCCCTGTATTTATCCCAGACGAATACCAGGTAAAGGGTTTTGTGTTTGCAGATTATGGTATTTTGGGTAAACCACCACATGAAGAAAACACGTTTGCGGGTCGTGATAATTATATTGACGATGATATTCGTACATCTGTCGGTGTTGGTGTTTATTGGAATACGCCAATGGGACCAATGAATTTCAGTTGGGGTTGGCCATTAAAGATGAATAAATATGACCGTGAACGGCGATTCTTGTTATCGTTTGAGACCCAGTTTTAATAATTGTCGCGTTCATATTTTTGGACGCGATATTTTTCTTTTGGGCTTGACCGATTGTTGGTATTTTTTCTATACTAAAAAATACATAAGGGGGAAAGCGAAATGAAAAAGTTTTTCTTAGGTTTTTTTGTTGCATTGACATTGGCGGGCTGTGGCCAGGTTTATGATCGTGAACCGGTCGGTGTTGGATACGACAATAACGAATTAAAATTAAGCCCATGTGCATGCATTATGGTGTACCAGGCCTAAATAAACGGGGTATTATTCCCACAAACAATATGGGGCACGCATCGTGAAATATCCAGACGATTTTGATGTTCGTGCGTTTCCGGCGGGACGGCGTATTGCGATATCGCGATTTATGGCGATTGGGTCGCTGGTTGTGTTTGCCTTGATTTTGTTTTCGTGTTTTCTATTGATTTGGTCAATGCGCAGCGCATCTGTTAAACCGTATATAATTGCGCTGGATTCGCGTACAGGTAATTGGAATACAATAACACTGGAAAATGTTAAACAAGGTGCGTTTAGTATTTCCAAAGAATACGCTATTCAGCAGTCTTTGATTGGACGTTTTACGTTGCATTGGTTTGCGATAACACAATCGCCCAGTATGAACAGTGGGCGGTGGCGTGAATGTAATCGTGAACGCGATTGTGTCCCCGGCAGCAACAGCGTAATATACGGCACAGGCGAATGTGTGATATATTGTAATTCTGGTGATGCGTTATATAAAACATTTGTATCAACTGTTTTGCCAGATTACAATGTGCGTGTTGCGTCGCATGATGCATGGCGTGTTGTTCCATCAACGGTTAAGGTGCGTCCATTAAGCGATATCGGCACCCAAGGTGGCGCATGGCAGGTTTATGCAACTGTGCGCAGTGCGATTGCTGGTGATATGCAAATCGTTGCATATGTCAAGGTTGCGCACAGCACAGAACATCACAAACAAACATCAGGGTTTTATGTGTCAGAATTTAACGCATATAAAATAAATTAAAATGAAACGGATGCATGCATTTTTTACGGGGTTGTTTTTAATGCTGATAGTATTCGGCATGTTGGTTGCAACCAGTGTGATTTATGATTCTGTAAAACAGTTTACTGTGCAAACGTATTTTTTCCAGCCAGATAATTTATCTGAAAATCGTCCAGGTATGCCGGCGGGGTTAAACGAAATTGGCGACAGTCGCATTCGTGATATGTTGATAAAAAAATTTGTAACAGAATATTTTTATATAACCCCAGATACAGATGATATCAAACGCAGAATGCGTAATGACAGTACTTTATCATACCTGTCATCGGATTCTGTTTTTAATAATTGGAAGTCAGGTCAGGCAAAACAAATTCAAGAACAATCAGAAAAAAATGTTATGCGCAGCGTACGAATTGTTGGCGATATATTAAATACTGTTGATGAATCTGGCAATGGATATTGGGTTGTTGAATATGAATTGCAAACATGGCGCAGACCGAACAAAATGGATGAATATCCAGCAATATCACACGGCAAGATGTACCTGCGTATTATTTATGAGCATGGGCTGTGGCCAGATGCGCCACTGGAAAAAGTTTTGGATAATTATGATCCATCAATTGCATTTATGTTTCGTGTAACCCAGGTAGAGGATTATCCAGAATAAAATGAAAATTATGAACAAAGTTATATTTTTTATGACATTATTGTGTGCCTGTGTTTTGCCGGCGCGTGGTGATGATGATCCGTTTTTGTTTGACGAATTTGCAATTGTTGACAGTGATGATTATGATGTGTCTGTTGGTGGTGGTGCGACATTAAATTCTGATGCCATGCCTGTTAATGTGTCTGGGTTTGATATTGCAGGTATAATGTTGGGAATGAATTTTGACGAAGTATATTTGTTGTCATCGCGCAATGGCGGATTATATGCGCCACGTGCCAAGAATGCTGTTTTATACACAATTTCCCAAGAATGGAAATATAATCTGGATTACGAATGTCGGCAACAACATGTGTATGCACCGGCAGAGTTAGAAAAATGTATAAACAGTTTGGCGCAAAACAGGGGACTGATGTATGTGTCGCAATTACACTTGGAACGTGCAAATACAGGCGAAAAAATAACCGTGTATTTTACCAGTAATGCAACAGATAATGTTGTCTGGCGTGTTGTTTATGAAAATGATGTAAATGAATTAGAAGGCAACGCAGAAAAATTTGCCAACCAGCGCGAGAAAAAAATTCTGAAATTCTGGCAAGACGTTTTAGATAAATACGGTGCACCAAATTCTGGGACAGATACATGGTTGTCGTCAAATAATTCATATGACCCATTAATGCGGGCGTATTATGGTTCGTTGGAATTGATTGACAATGGACTGAATGCATCTGATGCGACGCGTAATGTGCAAACATCGCGTGAATATTTTCGTGCAAAAACATACGCGTTTTAATATGACAACATATCAGACAGGTTTGTTTTCAGAATGGTTGGCGCGAATGTATTTGCGTATTCATGGTTTTCGTATTGTGCATCACAGGTATATAACAGGACGTAATACAAAGCGCGCAGAAATAGATATTATTGCACGCCGCAAAAATTTACTTGTTTTTATAGAGGTCAAGGCGCGCCCAACATTATCAGCGGCATTGGATGCAATCACACCGCCCCAGATTGCGCGCCTGCGTCGTGCGGCAAATACTTATATAATGCAATCGCATTGGTGTGGTGATGCGCGTTTTGATGTAATAATTGTGCGCAGATTGCGTGTCTGTTGGATTCGTGGCGCATTTTAATTTTTAATCAACCCAAAAAATGTCAGTTGACTTTCTCTTTTTCCCATCCCCCAGCATATTTTTATACAGTTGTCGTGATAAAATACTGCCTAATAAATATAACGATACTTTGTTTATCTTGTAATCGGGGTTTCTGCCAAAAAATTCAGCCAGGTTGGCAATAGTTGTATCTGGGTTTATACGGTCAATTTCATCGTTATAAGTCTTTTTCATTGTTGGCGCGCCCATGGTTAAAAAAATACCACCGCGATTAACTGGTGGGTTGGAGGCTAGAAACTATTCCAAAGAGATAGTGCGCCTTATTCAATATATTCGGCGCCCTCCAACCAACAGATTGGACGACATCCCAAACGGGACGCTTTGGATTCGGGCTTTCTAGACCCCACAATGGTAATCATCCATTGCAGTTTTTATTATACACACAATATATTAAAAATCCATTGTTTTTATAATATCCTTGAAAAATTATAAAATGTTGATATAATTGCCCTGTACTTTTTTAACAGAAAGGAGAAAATATGAAAAAAGTAATGTTGGCATTATTTGCTGTTATGACATTGGCGGCCTGCACAGGTTCTTATAAATCCGGCAATTGCGAATACGATTTCTTGCTGCACAAAGACATTTCAATTTCTAAATTGATTGGCAATGCAACAGGCGGTTGCTAAAACCAATAAAAAAATCCCGCAATCGCGGGATTTTTTATTTGTTCGTCGTTGCCGATAAAAGCGAATTATTTTTATAAAATACGAATAATGCTACGGCGTGGCACTCAATTTTCGGTCCTTGGCTTCGCCTGCGGTGAAAATTGGTGGTGGGCGTACAGAGACTTGAACTCTGATGGGTTTCCCCACTGGAACCTAAATCCAGCGCGTCTACCAATTTCGCCATACGCCCATAAAAAAACAACAATAATAATATTATGATAAAAAATACTTGATTTCCAGTAATTTTTACCATAGAATTTAGCGCATAATAATAAAAGGCGATAAAAATGGCATCAAAAAAAGGTAGTAAAGTTGTTATTCAACTGCGTAACAAAGAAACAGGCAGTTTTTATATAACCACAAAAAATACAAAGTCCGAAAATACTGCGGGCAAAATGAAAATGCGCAAATATGACCCAAAAACGCGCAAACACGAAATATTTACCGAAGAAAAGGTTTCACATTAAAAATCGCGCCACCGGCGCGATTTTTTATTTAAGTTTCTTTGTCCATTCGTTATCTGGAAAATTCAGACGTAACATTTCTGCATAACCAGATGCCTGGGATTCCAAGCCAATGGCGCGATAACATTCGGTCAGTCTGAACATTGCTTCGGGCGTCATGACGGTTTCTTGGGCGCCTGTTACGATTGATTGCAGGTGTGTTATCGCACTGGGCCAGTTCTGACGGCGCATATCGTTGCGGGCGGCATACATAGCCTTGCCGGCGATATAATTTTTCAAGATAGTGATTTTGTTTTTCGCATTTTCTGCATATGGCGAACGCGGAAACCGTTCCGCCAGTTGTTGAAACTGTTGCAGGGCATATACAGACATACCTGGTTCGCGGCGAACATCGCTGACCTGGCGGTAATAGCACATACCGCGTAAATACAGAACATATGGCACATCGCGGTGGCCCGGGTGGAATCGCATAAATCTGTCCGCCGCCAGTAATGCACCCGCAAAATCGTCATCTTTATAATACGAATATGCCGCCATAATCAGTGCATCGGATGCGTATTCGTGGGATGGATGCTGGGATTCTGCCGATAAAAATTCTTCGGCGGCGCGGGCAAAATGTTCTTTATTAAATTCGCGATATGCGTTTTCATAAATTTCATTAATTGGACGTGCAGGTTTGACTTCGTTATCAGATGATTGACATCCACATAAAGCGGTACAAACAGCGCATATAAACATTAACTTTTTCATACTTGAATTTCCTTTGCTGTTCGCAGTATAATTGCATCATCATAAAAATGAAAGAGTTTTTTTATCAGGGGATATTATTATGAAACTGGGCAAGAATATTTTGGGTGTCGGAATTATGACTGGTATCAGTCGTATTTTCGGGTTCGTGCGTGATATGTTGATTGCGCGTGGACTGGGGGCAGGGCGTTTGTCAGACGTATTCTTGGCCGCGTTCAAGTTGCCGAATCTGTTTCGCGATTTGTTAGGCGAAGGTGCACTGTCTGCAATCTTTATACCAATGTACACAGGTCAGAAAAAAGACGCGACATTTGCCCAAAATGTGTTTTCGTGGTTAATGTGCGCGTTGTTGGTAATCACACTGGTGTTTGAGGTTTGTATGCCACTGGTTGTGTGGGCGTTGGCACCTGGGTTTGATTCGGACCCGGGTAAAATGGAATTAACGGTTCAGATTGCGCGCATTATGTTCTTGTATGTGATATTTGTTTGTGGTTCTGCGTTTCTGTCGGCAATATTGAATGCGTTTTCGCGGTTTTTGCTGGCGGCATTTATGCCTGTGTTGTTAAACATTATGTTGATATTTGCAATGCTGGGGGCCATTGTGTGGGCGCCGGCGTCAATGCTGTATGTGATGGCGGTAACTGTGGTACTGTCGGGTATTATTCAGTTTGGTGTATTGCTGTGGCGCATACGGCACAAACATTTTGGATTACGTTTGATTTGCCCGCGTTGGACACCAGGTATCAAAGATATGTTAAAAAAACTGGGTATCAGCATCATTGGTAACGGTTTTTACCAGATTACGATTATTATTGGTACTTTGGTCGCCAGTTTCCAAAGCGGGGCGGTTTCTTGGCTGTATTATTCTGACAGGATTGTTCAATTACCATTTGCGATGATTGGGCTGGCGGCGGGTACTGTTCTGATATCGTCATTATCTAATGCGATTGCTGATAAAAATATGCGCAGTGTTTATATTCAGCAAAATTCTGCGATGCGCCGTGGTTTGATGTTTATATTTCCATGTGTTGTTGGACTGGTCGTTATGGCGGAACCAATTATTCGCTATCTGTTTCAATATGGCGCATGGACATCGCATTCAACACATGCGGTTGCAGTCGCAATAATGATTCAAGCGTTTGTGTTGCCAGCCATGCTGGTCAGCCAGATTTACAGTAAAACATTATACGCAACCCAAGATGTAAAAACACCTGTGGAAACCAGTATGATTTCACTGGGGGCGGCATCTGTTATATACTTGGTTGCATTTCCGTTTGCAGGGTACTTGGCAATTCCAATCGGCGTTGTAATCAGTGGGTATCTGAAAAATTATTTGCTGGGGCGTGCGTGTCGCGTGCGTGGTTTGGTTCGTGTTGATTGGCGTACAATTCGTGCAATCTTATGTTTTGCAGTTATATCTGGGGTGTTGGGTATGGCGCTGGCGATGATAAATATTACTTCGTTGTGGGTGATGTTTGGCGCGATTGCGGCATATGGTGCGGTGTATTTACCAATCGCGTATTTATTGGACCGAAAAATCTGAAAATAAAGTTGAAACAGCCTTGCATTTATGATAAAATATATTCAAGAATGTAAGGAGTTCTAATATGAAAAAACTTGTTTCATTGGCGGTTTTGACTGCGGTCTTGGCGGGTTGTCAGGGTACAAATTCTAATCAAAATGCGGGTTATGGCACCGAAGGTTTTGGCGAAGAAGCATTGGTTACAGATGCGGGTTCGGTTGCACTGAATGATGCATATTTAATGGCGCCGGCACCAAAATATTATATCGGCAGTGCGTACAAGGTTGAAGATGTTCAATACATCCCAATGGAAGATTTAGCATACAATCAAACCGGTATTGCGGGCATTATCCCAACAGAATTGGGTGGCACAAAAACCAGCAATGGCGAAGTATTTGATGTAAATCAAATGGTCGCAACCAGCAAGACATTACCATTACCAACAATTGCACGGGTTACAAATCTGGAAAACGGAATGTCAACTGTTGTGCGTGTAAATAATCGTGGTCCATTTGTGAATACGCGTATTATGGACTTGTCGCCGGCGGCGGCACGCCAGATTGGTATCAATGGCCAGGCCAAGGTCCAGATTCAGGTCTTGCACGATCAGTCAATCGCAGTTAAAGAAGCAACAATGGGCACAACCGAGGTTGCAACAGTTGAACCTGCTGCCGCCCCACAGCCAGCACCGGTTGCCACATCTGGTGATTATGCGGTTCAGGTTGCGGCGTTTTATGCCGAAGATAGTGCAAATACACTGGCGGCAAAAATGCGTAATTATGGCAATGCAACTGTTGTCCGCGAAGGCGATATGTTCAAGGTTCGTATAATTAACTTGGATGCTGCGGGTGCGCGTCGTGTGATTGATTCATTGCGTGCAAACGAGGGTATGGCACCGGGTTTATTACAAAATGGTCGTTGGGTAAACGCCGACAGCATCTAAAAAACACCGCCCGTTTGGGCGGTTTTTTTTTACATCATTCCCGGCATTCCGCCACCCATGGATGGGGCAGATGGTTTTTCTTCGGGTATTTCGGTCATAACTGCGCCCGTGGTTAACATAACGCCGGCTGTGCTGGCCGCCGCCATAATTGCAGTTTTTACCACCTTGGCAGGGTCAATAATACCAGATGCCATCATATCCGTATATTCGCCTGTTTGTGCATTGTAACCAAAGTTGTATTCGCTGTTTTCCATAACTTTGCCCACAACGATTTCGCCAGATACGCCTGCATTTTCTGCAATTTGTGCGCATGGCGCAACAATCGCGCGGCGAACGATATCAATACCAACATTTTGGTCTGTATTTGCGCCGTTCAGTTTTTCCAACGCGCGTACTGCACGAACCAGTGCGATTCCGCCACCGGCAACAATGCCATCCGCGACTGCGGCGCGTGTTGCTGCCAACGCATCATCAACGCGGTCTTTCTTTTCTTTAACTTCTACTTCGGTCATGCCACCGACTTTTATTACTGCGACCCCACCAACCAATTTCGCCAGACGTTCGGTTAATTTTTCGCGGTCATAATCACTGGTGGTGTTTGCAATACCAACACGAATTTCATCGGCACGTGCGGCAATCGCGGTTTTATCGCCGCCACCGTGTGCCAACAATGTGTTATCTTTGCCGACAACGACTTTTTTTGCAGTCCCCAGAACAGACGGGGTAATATTCTCAAAAGTCATACCCATATCGTCTGATACAACAGTTGCGCCCGTCAGAACAGCGATATCTTTCAGCATTTCTTTGCGGCGATCGCCAAATCCAGGTGCCTTGACAGCGCATACTTTCAGCCCGCCACGCAACCGGTTCAGAACCAGTGTCGCCAACGCTTCGGATTCAACATCTTCGGCGATAATCAATAATGGGCGACCAGATTGCGCAATCGGTTCCAAAATAGGCAACAATGCTTGCAGACCTGTGATTTTCTTTTCAGAAATCAATACTTGTGCATTTTCCAGTTCCGCCAACATTTTTTCACTGTTGGTAACAAAGTATGGCGACATAAACCCTTGGTCAAATTGCATACCTTCTACAACATCTATTTCTGTATCCAGACCCTTGGCTTCTTCAACGGTGATTACGCCTTCTTTGCCGACGCGTTCCATCGCATCTGCAATCTTTTGACCAATATCAGAATCAGAATTTGCAGAAATTGTCGCGACTTGGGCGATTTCAGCAGAATCTTTGACAGGGCGCGCGTGTGATTCAATGTCGGCGACCACTGCGGATACAGCCATATCAATTCCGCGTTTTACATCCATCGGATTCATACCCGCTGCGATAACACGGCGACCTTCGCGGATAATTTTTTGCGCCAATACTGTCGCGGTTGTTGTGCCATCGCCCGCATCATCGCCGGCTTTTTTTGCGACTTCTTGAATCATGCGTGCGCCAATATTTTCGGCTGGGTCTTTTAATGATACAGCCTTGGCGACCGTAACACCGTCTTTGGTTGCGGTTGGTGCACCATATGATTTTTCAATAACAACCGTGCGTCCCTTTGGGCCCATAGTAATTTTTACGGCGTTTGCCAGTTTATCAACCCCGGCCGCCATCTTTTCAGTATCAAATACAATATCTTTCGCCATGATAATAACTCCTTTATAAAATTCCTAAAATATCAGATTCTTTGATTAAAACATAATCGTGGCCGTCAATTTTAACTTCGTTGGCAGACGCCGCCCATTTGGCAAATAACACAGTATCACCTGCGGCAACAGACAACGGTACACGCGTGCCATTTACGACTTCGCCATCGCCAGTGGCAATTACGCGTCCGCGTGATGGTTTTTCACGCGCGGTGTCAGGAATAATAATTCCACCTGCGGTTTTGTTTTCTTCTTCTATTCTTTCCAGTAAAACATAATTGTGAAGTGGTTTGAACATAAAAAACTCCTTTTGGATGTTCATCGTGATATCAATATAGTGCATCAAAACGCGATTTCAAGGCTTGATTTTATACACATTATATATTACCCTGTCTGGCACAAGACAAAGGTGAATTTATGTACGATAAAAACAATG
The DNA here is from genome assembly GCA_946613195.1 of uncultured Alphaproteobacteria bacterium. GTDB lineage: Bacteria > Pseudomonadota > Alphaproteobacteria > Rs-D84 > Rs-D84 > Enterousia. The sequence goes on along the minus strand of CAMOFE010000007.1, from coordinate 17,626 downwards.
TTTTCGCAAAAATTATACGCGGCGAAATCCCATCAACCAAGATTTATGAAAATGAATACGCAATGTCTTTTCGTGATGTGGAACCCATGTGTGAAAATCATATTCTGGTTGTGCCACGTGGCGAATACGAAAATATTTTAGATTTTGCACGTAATGCATCGCCCGCAGAACAGGCCGGGTTTTGGGAATGCTTTGTTAAAACTGCGGATATTCTGGGTGTTGATTCGCAATTTAATGTTATGGCAAATGCGGGTGCATTGGCACCTTTGTTCAAGCAATCTGTATTTCATTTCCATATGCATTTAATCGCAGGTGCAAAAAAGCCTGTACTGGAAAAAATGGTGCAGTGTATATGCCAAGAATAAATGTCCGCGTTACCCCACGTGCGCGGGTTCAGAAAATTATAGATGACGGGTGCGGCAACCTGCACGTGTACACTAATGCTGTGCCGGTGGATGGCGATGCAAATGCATCTGTAATAAAAATGTTGGCACATCATCTGGATGTGCCAAAAAGTCAAATTAAAATTATTCGTGGTGAAACGTCCCGCGATAAAGTTGTTGAATATTAATATTCCAAAATTTGTTTTATCAATTCATCTGGTGTTGATGCAACATGAATGGTATAGTCGTCTGTGCTCTCAATAAAACCATTATGTTGCATATCCAAAAACATATGGCTGAAATTTTCCCAGAATTTTGCAGTATTCAGAAAGAATATCGGTTTTTTTGTTTCGCCAATTTGTTGCATTGTCATAATGTCTGTGAATTCATTTAATGTACCGATACCACCAGGTAAAATTATAAAACCATCGGACAAATTGTACATTTTTTGTTTGCGTTCGTTTACACCGCTAACCAATTCCACTTCTATTTCTTCGTGTGCTGGTTCTTGTTTGGCGACAACATCATGTGTTGATACACCAACAACATGGCCACCGTTTTCCAACGCCGCCGTTGCGGTTACGCCCATCAGACCAACATTACCGCCACCAAACACCATACGAATCTTGTTGCGTGCCAACAATTCCCCAACGCGTGCCGCATCGCGTGCAAATTGTGGGTCTGTCCCCATTTGGTGTCCACAATATACCGCCATTGATTTTAATTCTTTGTGCATAATCTTTTTCCCTTTATTTTTGGAAATTATAGCATAAAATTGAAAAGATATGAATAAAAACTTTGTTGATTTTATGGGTGATTATTCCGATAAAAAACTGGCGGTTGCGGTCAGTGGTGGTATTGATTCGGTATGCCTATTGGTGTGGTTGGCGCAATTGGGTGCAGATGTCGTGGCATTGCATGTAAATCATGGATTGCGCGCCGCCGCGGAAACAGAAACGCAATACGTGCGCGATTTATGTGCAAAATTGAATGTGCCGTGTCAGATTTTTTATTGGACAGGCGACAAACCCACCACCGGGCTAGAGGCGGCAGCACGTGATGCGCGATATAAATTTATGACCGATTTTTGTCGTGAAAATAATATTTATGCGTTAATGGTCGCGCACCAGGCAGACGATCAAATTGAAACTTTTTTAATGAATCTGGGGCGGGGCAGTGGTCTGTACGGTTTGGCGGCGATGCGCGCGGTGTCATTTCGTGATGGTGTGCGTATTGTGCGACCACTGTTAAATGTTTCGCGTGCAGAATTAAAGCAGTACTGTGATGATAACAGCATTAAATATTTCTGGGATGAAATGAATGATGATTCACAATACACGCGCGTTCGTATTCGTCAAAATCGTAAATTGTTATCAGAAAAACTGGGAATCACAGATGCGCGTATTTTATTGGCAATTAACAATCTGGGGCGGGTGCGCGATGCGATGGACAATGATATTGATAAATTAGTTGCATCTGTTATGTCGTCAGATAAAAAATCTGAATATGCATTATTTTCTGATTCTTTTCTATTTGACCTGGCACCAGATATTAGGTTAAAGTTGTTGGGCACATTGATTCAACGCATTGGTGGTGATATGTATCCGCCACGGCTGAAATCATTGTCAAATGCGGCGCAAATGTTGATGTCTGATGCCAAGTTTACTTTGGGACATTGCACTTTACGGCGACTGGGTGAAAAAATAATAATCGTACCCGAAGGGACGAAAACAAGTTTTAGGAAAAGATATGAAAAAAAACAAAAAAAACATTTTTAAGCGTGATGCAGGCACTATATTTTTAATAATTTTTGCAGCGGCATTTTGTGCAATGATTGCACGCGTGTTTGTTGGTGGTGGAAATGTGAATTTGCCTGGAATGCCTGGTCAAAATGTTGCGGTAACAAAACCGCTGGAAATGTCTTTTTCTGATGTGTTGCGACGCAAAGATGATATAAAAACGATGAAGATTCGTGGAAATGATGCGCGCGGGATATTGAAAGATGGCACAGAATATACTGCGACAATAACATACGACCCAGAATTGCTGTCTAAAATTGCGGACAGTGGTGCAACTGTTTCTATTGATGCATCAAAATCTGCGTTTGATTATTTTTTGACTGCATTTCCGATTCTGTTTGGGTTGTTATTCTTGTGGTGGATTTTCCGTGGTATTCGTGGCGGTGGAAATGGATTTCGTGCGTTGATTAACCATAATCCAACCAAAATCACCACAGGTAATACAAAAACAACTTTTCGGGATGTTGCGGGCATTGATTCTGAAAAACAAGAGTTGATGGAAGTAGTAGATTTCTTGAAAAATAAAGATAAATATAAATCTGTGGGTGCGCGTGTGCCACGTGGGGTTTTGTTGTCTGGTGAACCGGGAACTGGTAAAACATTACTGGCGCGTGCCATTGCCGGCGAGGCAAATGTACCGTTCTTTGCCGCATCAGGCAGTGATTTTTCTGGAATCATTATGGGTCTGGGTGTTGCCAAGATAAAAGAAATTTTTGAGATGGCAAAACGTAACGCGCCATGTATTTTATTTATTGATGAAATTGATGCGATTGGTACACGTCGTAGCCATGCATCGTTTAATGACCAAGATCGCGAACAAACCTTAAACCAATTATTGATAGAAATGGATGGTTTCGCCAATGATACAGGGATTATTGTTATTGGCGCAACAAATCGCCCGGATATGTTGGATAATGCGCTGTTGCGCCCGGGTCGTTTTGATCGCCAGGTTTATATTGAATTACCTGATTTGTCTGGTCGTCGTGCGATACTGGATTTATACGCGAAAAAGGTCAAGATAGATGCATCTGTTGATTTAATGAACTTGGCGCGTGGAACAACCGGTTTTTCTGGCGCAGATTTAGAGAATTTGCTGAACGAGGCGGCACTGCACGCAGTGCGCAATGGTCGCAAAGATATTACATCAGAAGATATAGAAGAGGCGCGTGATAAATTGTTGATGGGGCCACGCAAGATTCGCAAAATGCGTCCCGAAGACGTAAAATTAACCGCATATCACGAAGCAGGACATGCATTCGTCAGCATTGCATATTCTGATATCACAGATCCGATACACAAGGCAACGATTGTTCCGCGTGGTCGTGCGCTGGGGATGGTTCAACGTTTGCCGATTGATGACAAGGTTTCTATGACCCTGGCCGAAGTTCGCGCCAGTTTGGCAATTTCGTTGGCGGGACGTGCCGCCGAAGAAGTGTTCTTTGGACATGACAAGATAACAACTGGTGCAGAAAGTGATATTGCCGCAGCAACACGTCTGGCGCGCCATTCAATCACAACGGCAGGTCTGTCGCCACGTATTGGATTGGTTGCGGTTAATCAAGTTAATAATTTTGGTACGCGGACTGCATTAGAAAATGCGTCTGAAAAGACCGCAGAAATGGTTGATTCTGAAATTCGTGCTTGGTTGGATGCCGCACATAAAGATGCGGTTACCTTGATAACTAAAAACAAGGCGCGTGTTACTAAATTAGCCGAAGAATTATTAAAACGCGAAACATTAACTGGGGACGAAATCAAAGAAATCTTGGGCGCAAATACGCACAAGAAAACAACACGTGGTCGCACAACAAAGAAAGATGCAAAATCCAAAGCCTGAATTTAACATTATTCAGATGCCACCAATCAATACTAATTCTGTATTGGTCTGTGTGGGTGATAAATGTGTTATATTTGATGTGTGGGGGCGCGATGGCGATTGGGTGCGAACGATTAATGAACGCGGATTAAATTTATGTGCAATTTATTCAACGCATGGACATCCGGATCATATATCGGCTGCACCGGCATTGTCGGCACGGTTTAATGTCCCATGGTTTTTAGATGTGGGTGATTTTAATCTGGTGGGTTGGGGTAATGATTTACTGGATTACTTTGGTTTGCCACATATTGCGCCAGATTTACCAAAACCAACACAGATGCCGTCAGGGCGCACAGAAATATTGCCGGGCGTTATTATGGAAATAATCCCCAGTCCAGGGCACACCTGTGGCAGTGTAATGTTCTGGTTCCCTGATTATAAAATTTTATTGTCTGGGGATACTATTTTTGCAGATAATATTGGACGCAGTGATTTACCAGGGGGAAATCGTTGGCAGTTGATGGATTCAATTGGTGGTTTATATAAAATGAATTTACCTGATGATACAATTGTTGTTTCTGGTCATGGTATAAACACAACAATCAAGAAATTAAAATTGGATAATCCATGGTTTCGGGCGCGTTAAGATTATTTTGTGCAGGATTTTTATTGACGGGGTGCGCTGGTTCGTATCGTATGCCAGATAATTATCAACACACTGTTGTTTCAACAAAATATTTCCAAATCGCGACATGGCAAAAAATAACAGATAATAAATCGCCCGTACATATTTACATAGAAGGCGATGGCGCGGCGTTTAATTCACGTGGGCGACCGACATCTGACCCAACGCCGCATGGGGAACTGGTGCGTTCTTGGGCGGCGTGTGATATTTCGCAGAATGTTGTGTATGTTGCGCGCCCGTGTCAGTATGTGTCGGATGAACATTGCACGGTTGACGATTGGACAACTGCGCGTTTTTCCGCGATGGCGGTTGATAGTATTGCTGATACGATTATAAAAATTGCGCAAAAACGTCCTGTTGTTTTAATTGGGTATTCAGGTGGCGCAATGATAAGTGGGTTGATTATCAATCGTCATCCAGAAATAAAGGTCAAAGAATGGGTTACGATTGCAGGTGTCTTGAATCACAATGACTGGACGGAATATTTTGGTGATGCGCCACTGTCAGACTCGCTGGACTTGAACACATTGCCGCGTGTGCCACAACGGCATTTTGTTGCAGAAAACGACAATGTTGTACCAAATTCTTTGTCGCGCAAATGGTTGGATGATAATTTAATTGTCATAGGCGGCGCAACACACAGCGAATTTCCAAATATAAAATTATTCTAAAAATCGCTTGACAAACGCAAATATTTGTATAACGATTTACTTCGTAAACAAGTTTGATAACGAACCCAAACCAAAGGATTTATAAATGGCTATTACGGTTAAACCTATTTTTAATCAGGGTGTTGAATCTGTTTTGACTGACTTTGCGCGTATTAAAATGAGCAGTCAGAATATAAAATATGATACTGTAAAAGGCAAAACGCAAATGGATGAAATAATCATAAATATGCGTAAAGACTGGAATACAAACGACAATAATTTTGCCTTTGGTGCGTATTCGGGTGTAAAAATGGTTGGTTTTATTAACGGTGTTGTTTCTGATAACGTTGCGACGGTTAATAATTTATGTGTTATTAACACGCGCCATGGTAAAGGAATTGGGTCTAATTTGTTGCGCGAAGCAGAACGTGCGGTATCATTGAGTGCAAGATTTATAGAAGTTCCTTATTTTGATGGCGCAAAATCTTTCTGTATTGCAAACGGTAAAACAATTATAGAAGATGAAGAAAATGACTTTGGTGTTAATCCTGTTAGTTATCATTTTGATTTGCCTGTTGTTAAATGTATGGCGTTACCTGTATTCTATAAAAGCAAACAAGTCTGCAAGCAAATAGCGGCTGTTGTTAATCAATTTGCATCTGATAAATCAGCACTAAACAGCAGTATTGTTGCAGATTTAATCAAAAATCATAAACCTGTATTTGTGTGGGTTAATGAAAAAAATCAGATATCCAGTGTAGGTGTCAAAGATAATGCTGTAAAAATATTTGTACAACCGTGCTATTTCCAAGGTAAAATTTTAGCAGATAGATTGCAAAATATTAAATAATTTCGTTATTTTGTGAACACTAATACGCGCGTGATTCCGCCCAAATCGGTTTCCGCGCGTATATATTTCCAGCCCATATTGGTAAATATTTCACGCACCTTGTTTTCCATACCAATCCCTATTTCCAGATATATTTTACCGCCGTCTGTAATCCAATTTTGCGCATTTTTAGCAAGTGCATAATATGCGGCAAAACCGTTGTTGTCGGCATACAGCGCACATTTTGGGTCGTGTTTTGCGCCAGCATCAACGCAGCAATCGCCAAATGCGATATATGGCGGGTTAGATACAATGATGTTAAATTTGCCAATGTTCTGATTTTTTTTATTAAAATTACCGTAAATAATTTTTATTCGATTCCCCAGCCCCAGTTTTTTTATATTCTTTCGTGCCACGCGGCGTGCCATAAATGACCTTTCCATGCCAACACCTGTTGCGCTGGGAATGTTTTTTGCAATCGCGGCAATAATGCATCCTGTGCCGGTGCCTAAATCTAAAACAGTGGGGGCGGAATTTGTTGCGTTATCCGCCAACACGGCAGACACCAATGTTTCTGTATCTGGACGTGGGTCCAGTGTATATTTGTTTGTATAAAAAGGCAGTCCATAGAACCATTTATTATGAACTATTTTTGCAACTGGTACACCGCGTTGCAATGCGCGCGAAATGCACCACAGCCGTACACGCGATATGCGTGGTATTGAATCGGTTATAATGCGTGCGGCACGCACACCACCGTATTTTTGTAAAACAGCGAACACTTGATTTAGTTCCATAAATCTATTATAATCACGGCTATGGAAAAAGCAAAAAATATTAAATTATTGACTCGTCTGGTCTTGGGATTGGCGATTCTGATGGTGGTCGCGGCGGTTGTTGTTGTGTTGGTTAACCGTCGTATTGTTCATAATGCTGTTGATGCTGTATCGGGCGAATGCAAGACTGTTGTTGTCGTGGCCAGTGGCGATACATTGTCCAAATTATTGATGGACCAGGGTTTATCGCACAGCGATGTAACGGCAATCGCCGCAGAATTAAAGCGCAGTGCCGGAATCACCGGTTTGCGTGCAGAACGCGACAGGTTTGAGTTTGTACGTGATACAAACGATGCGCCCGTATCTAAAATTGTTTTAATGCCATCCCCATGGCGCCAGGTTGAATTAAGTTGCGATGACAGTGGCGCATGGCGTTGCAATACGATTGATGTTGAGCGCGACACTCGTGCGGTTTATCGCGTTGGACAAATCAAAGATGGCGACAGTTTTTATTTGGCGGGTCAACGCGCGGGCATCCCCGCCGGTGTTCTGGCAGATGTGTATGATTTACTGGCGTTTGAAATGGATTTTGAGCGTGATGTTCGTGCCGGTCAAAAGTTTTCTGTTTTATACGAAGAAAATTATCATGATGGGACCAAGGTTGATAATGGGCATGTCTTGGCGATTTCTTTTGATGCATTGCGTGGCAATGTAAAAATGTATCGGTTCAAGAAAAACGATGGTACGTATGGCTATTATGATGAAAAGGGTAATGGCGCAATTAAATCATTGAAACGCACACCAATAAATAATGCCAAGGTTACCAGCAGTTTTTCCACCAGACGCAAACACCCTGTGTTAGGCTTTACACGTGCACACAAAGGGGTTGATTTCCGTGCGCCGACCGGTACCCCGATTCCCGCCGCCGGTGCAGGTCGTGTTGTCGCGCGCAGTTTTAATCGTGGACATGGTAACTTTGTAAAAATTCGCCACAACGGCACGTTTGAGACGCTGTATGCCCATTTGTCAAAATTTGCCAAGGGCGTAAATGTTGGTACAACCGTGCGCCAGGGACAAATTATTGGTTATGCCGGCGCAACCGGTTTGGCAACAGGGCCGCATTTACATTACGAAGTTATAAAAAACGGTAAACATGTAAATCCGTTAACGGTAAAGTTGCCTGCAATCAGTAATCTGGATGATGCCCAGAAAAAGAAGTTTATTGAATATCGGAAAGTTTTGGATGATGGTATTGAAAAATTGTCCCAAAACCCACAATGGTTTATCCAGTTATAAAACATCGCCCATTTGGGCGATGTTTTTTTGGTTGTTAGTTGTTGGTTGATGGTGGTTTCTCTCTTTTGTCATTGCGAGTGAAACGAAGCAATCCAGTATTATATGTCCGCCACAGGCGGTGCGTTACTGACTGGATCGCGTCGCTGACGCTCGCGATGACAAAGTTTTTTTGTTCGTTTACATATGCCTTGTTCATTTCTGTTCCCCCACTGGTTTTATATGTTAAAAAAATACCATCACACAAAAGATGATGGTCGGGCGGGTTAGAAAAATCATAAATAAAGAAAAATGACCCCGATGGCTTTTGGACAATGTCCTGTGGTATAACCAACGGCCCCCCGACCCAAGTTTTCCCATAGGTCAGGGTTTGCACAATTTTGTGCGTTTCTTTATTTTTTAGGCTTTTCTAAGGCCCCGAAAACACATCTCTGTGATTTCATTTACCAGTTTAATAAAAATATTATGATAAAATCAAGGGGCAAATTAATTTGCCCCGTTCTTTTATAAATCTGACTTGCCGCGAATTGCCCGATAAAGCATATTTATCGGTATTATCATCGCGCCCATAATAATCAGCGTCCCCCATTGTGTTATGTTTAACGGCATCATTTGCAGGGTCGCACCGCCGAATGTAACACATAAAAACGTGCCGGCAAATACAAATAATGCAACACCAATAAACATTGGATTTTTGGATAATCCGTTGAATATATTAAACCTGCGGGCACGAACACAGAATCCATTAAACATCGCGATAAATATCAACAATGCGAATCGTCCTGATAAATATTCACCTGGGGTATTAAATATATTTTGGAATGGCTGGGTCAATGTTAATGCAAATATGAAAACGCCCGCCAGTGTTGTCCATGCAATATTTTCCATCATATTTTTTGTAATCAATGGCGTCTTATGACCATGTGCAGGTTCAGACATATATTCTGGGCGCGCCGGTTCACCGCCAAATGCCAATGAATTCAGACTGTCAATTACAATGTTTATTATCAGAATTTGGACGGCATACATTGCCTCTATGCCGACAAACAATGGGAATAAAATACTGACCGTAACCAACATAAAGTTTATCGGTAATTGGAATTTCAAGAAATTGGATACATTGTGCATAAATGTGCGGCCCATCAATATGCTGTTTGCAATGGATATAAAGTTATTATCAGTTATGATTATATCACTGGCGGCCTTGCATACATCGGTGCTGTCGCCCATGGCAAATCCGATGTCGGCACCTTTTAATGCCGGTGCATCATTTGTGCCGTCCCCACACATTCCAATAGACAGCCCGCGTGATTGTGCCAGTTGCACCACACGCAGTTTTGTTTGTGGTGTTGCACGTGCGATTACACTGATTTTTGGTAACAGTTTGCGTGCACGCACATCAGACATTGTGTCAAATTCAGATGCAGTAATCGCGATATCTTGTTCGGTTGCCATAATGCCACAGTCCATCGCAATAACACGCGCAGTATCTAAAATATCACCTGTAATCATCATTATTTGCACCCCAGATGTGCGCAAATCGCGTACGACATCATTTACGCCGGGACGAATTTCATCACGCATAGTTGTCAGGGAAACAAATACCAATTTATCTGGAATTTTCCCGTTTGTAATTTTTCCATCATAATATGCAGTTGCAATAACGCGCATTGCACGATGGGCGTTATATTTAATCAAACGTTGAATTAAACCGCGGCGCACCGGGTGCGTGTTGCCGTCTGAATCAATATAAAATTTTGCATGTGCCAGAATTATTTCTGGGGCCGCCATAAAGTATGTACGTTGGTGCGCGCCATAATGCACGGTTGTTGACGAGAATTTATGTGCACTGTTAAAAGGTGTACGCGCCAGTATATGATGCGCGCGCCGTATTGCGTTTATACTTGTGCGCCCCGGATTTATCGCGCCAAAGATTGCGCGTTCAGTACTGTTTCCACCAACAATATGATTGTTATCGTCCAGCATTGCGCGCCCATTCAGAATAATATTGCGCATAAATTCACCAATGGCACCGCCAGAATCAGATGTATCAAAACCAATGTTTGTGCCATCACCTAAATAATTTGCGACTGGTGTTAAAATACCCCGCGTAATTGTGCCTGTTTTATCAGTGCATAATAACTGAATATTTCCCGCCTGGGGAATTTTATGTGGATTTTTTGCCAAAATATTTGCGCGTATCATTTTACGAACATTTTGACCTGTGATTATACTGATGATAAAAGGCAATCCTTCGGGTACAGCCGCAACAAATATAGTCAGTGAAATAGTTATTATATTTATCGCCGCATATAATGTGTCGCCAAAATCGCCGATGCCATTGTTATACACGTGCATTATAAACATTATGATACAAATAAACCCGGCACATGCCGAACCAATGCGTCCAATTTGCCCCGCCAGTTTATCCAGTTGCTTTTGCAACGATGTTTTTGTTTCTGTTATGTGGTTTAATGTATGTAAAATTTTTGCATTTTCTGTATCCAGCCCAACGCGCGTAACACGCATAACACATTCGCCACTTTGTACAGTTGTGCCGGCAAATATATGATTTTTATCAATATAATTATCTGCGGTGATTGGCAAATTACGGTTGCACTTAAAATTCGCAACAGGTGATTTGTGAACTTCGGCACTTTCGCCGTTCAGTATTGAATTATTGACAGCAATTTGCCCATGCACAACATATCCATCCGCAGGAATAGTTTCGCCGGCCTGTAAAATAACAATATCACCAACAACAATTTCAGAACTGTCAATGTTAACAACATGTCCCGAACGCATAACATTAGAAAACAGTTGTGATGCGCGTTGTCGTAATTCCAGTGTGCGCCGTTGACTGTTTAATTTTGTTATAACATTTACAATCGCAACAATAACCAGAACAATGGCGATACCAACCGCCTCGGTAATATCGCCATATCCAAACATTGCCAGTGTTGCGAACATCGCGCACATAACCAGTAAAATTAAATTTATCTTGTCGTGGAAAACATCAACCAAGAATCCCCATGCACTGACCCTGGCGGGTTCAGGCATTTTATTTGTGCCATATTTTTCACGATTGGCAATAACCTGCGCTGTGTTCAGACCACTAAATTTCATCTGATAAAACCCCTTCTACATATGTGAAAAGTATGGTATTCAATACGCAAAAAAATATCAAGAGAAAATAAAACAAGGGGGATCAGTTCCCCTTTAATATGCGTGCCTTGGATTTATTCCATTCGCGTTGTTTTATTGTTTCGCGTTTGTCGGCACGATTTTTCCCGTACCCAATCCCCAGTAAAACTTTTAATTTTCCGCGATTGTTAAAGTATAACTTTAACGGAACAATTGTTGCACCGCGTTCTTGTAATTTTCCAATCATACGATTTATTTGACTGCGGTGCAGTAATAATTGCCGTGGACGCCGTTCGTCAAAATTAACAATACGCGCCGCTGTTGGTAATTTCTGGATTTCAATGCCTGCCAAATATAAATCTGTGCCACGCCGTTGCACAAAACCATCAACAATGGTAACCAGACCATAACGAATTGATTTAATTTCTGCACCAGTCAGGGAAATTCCAGCCTCTATTGTGTCTTCAATAGAATAACTGAACCGCGCTTTGCGGTTTTCAGAAACCTGACCTGATTTAATAAGTTGTCTTGTCATTTTATTTTCGGATATAAATTTCTTGTGTTTTGTTCCAGTATAATTTCTAATTCCGTCAAAGGCAAATTTTTTATGTCTGCCAATACACGCGCTGTTTCAATAACAAATGCCGGTTCGCATACTTTGCCACGATATGGTATGGGCGCGCAATATGGGCTGTCGGTTTCAATAACAATTCTATCGTTCGGTATTTTGGCAAAAATTTCACGAATTTCATCCGCGTTCTTAAAAGTTAAAATTCCACTGGCAGAAAAACAAAATCCGCGGTCCAACATAATGCGTGCCAAATCCCAACTGGATGTATAACAGTGCATAACACCACGAACATTTTTCAAGATGTCTGCCGTGTCTGCTTCGGCGTCCCTGGTATGTATTGCCACAGGTAAATTATACTGTCGTGCCATACTTAATTGTTGTTGAAACAGTTCTATTTGACTTAACCGATTATCGTTTCCCGTGTGATAATCCAGACCGATTTCGCCAACACCCACAGTTTTCACATCACGCAGCATTTCATCTGTTATATATTTAGATGCATCAATACCGGCGTGTTCAGGATGAATTCCCAATGTGCAGTAAATATTATCATGCGTTTTTGCAATGTTAAATGCAGATTCTATATCTTCTGGGTCTGCGCCAGGACAAATCATCATATTAACACCAGCGGCCTTGGCACGAGCAATAACTGCGTCTAAATTTTCACCACCGCAAGATTGGTCTGTTAAATGACAGTGTGTATCTATAAACATTTTTTAATCTCGGATAATATGGTAAAAATTGCAACCTGGGGTTCCAGGTATATTTTGCGAATATCGTTTATTGCGCGTGTGGCACGCGGATAAATTTCAGCCAATCCAAAATGCACAATCGCATCCAACAGTATTTCGTGTAATTCGGGTATTGGCGCAATTTTATGTGCAATATTCATCAAATCTGATGCAGTTGAATTTTTGTTTTGTAATATTTCAATCAATTCTGCATAGATTTCATCGCCGCCTGATTGTTTCAGGTTTGCGATTTTTCCAAAACTGCCATTTGCCAGTTTTAATGTATCAAAACTGATATCTGCATCTGGCATAAACTTTATGCACAATTCACGCATTTGTGATATTGTAAGTGGGCGCATTTTTTCAACGCGTGCGCGTGAACGTACGGTTGGTAATACATTTGCCAATTGATGCACAACCAATAAAAACAAAGTTTTTGCAGGCGGTTCTTCCAGCAATTTTAGAATTGCGTTTGCGGCGGCATTATTTAATTCGTCCACAGAATCAATTAAAATTACACGCCATTCACCAGACATTGATGACATCTGCATACGTTCAATCATTTCACGTACGGTGTAAACAGAAATAATTTTTCCATCTGGTTTTGGACGACCATCTTTATCAATATTGCGTGAAATATCAATTATAAAGAAATCCCCGACATTTCCATAGACTTGTTTTGCGATTTTGTATGCCAATGTTGCCTTGCCGATACCGCGCGGCCCCGCCAACATCCATACAGGATGAATTGGGTGTTTGTCGCGGTTGTTCCACGCAGACATAAACGCATCCCATGTATCGGTATGTCCAACCAATGTGTCGTTATCCATTGGGTGTGTAAAGTTATATAAATTTTCTTTTTTCTTGGGTGCCATATTTATTTGCCCCCAAATATAACAATTATGTTTTTAATAACACGCCCAAAGAATTGAATTTTTGACACCTTACTTTTTGCAACCAGTTCTGCGCGCGCGATTACACGCCCATCTTGTTCTGCAATTATTTCGCCTAATTTATCGCCAACTGCAATCGGGGCAGGGGCTGGTTCGTTATATCGTGCCAAAATGCGTACACCCGACATCCCAGTGCTTTTAGGTAATGTTATTGCAAATGGCGCATCAACAGTTACCATCACTGTTTTTTGTCGTCCATACCATACGGGAATTTCCAGTATGTCATCGCCGGGATTATAAAATACTTTATTCATTGTTGTGGAATAACCATAGTTTAATAATTTTTTCATTTCGTTTGCCAGGGCATCATGACCACGTCCGTTAAAGCCATTTATAACACCGACCAGTCTGCGACCACCAACAATGCTGCTGGCGACCATGCCGTATCCACCGTTGTCTGTGTGTCCTGTTTTCATACCGTCTGCACCAGACATTATGAATAACAGTTTATTATAGTTTACTGTGTGTGTGCGTCCCCATTCGCGACACCATTCAGATTGATATTCATTAAACTCAAACCGTTTTGTTGCGAACATTGGATAAATTTCGGGATAGTCAGATATCAAATGTATTCCCAATGTTGCCAGTTCCCGACTGGTCATTAAATTATTCGGATTCGGCAGACCAGATGCATTACCAAATGTTGACAGTGGCATCCCAATTGCGCGTGCCTTGGCGGTCATTTTTGCAGTAAACGCGTTTTCATCCCCCGCCAGTTTTTCTGCAACCACCACAGACGCATCACCGCCAGATAGTACAATCAGCCCCAGTATCGCATCGCGTACAGTAATTGATTGACCTGCAGACAGGCAAATCTTGCTGGCAGGATACCATTTTGGATTTTGATAGTCTGCATTTTCACTGACGGGCAACCTGTCGTCCATTGTTAAATTGCCAGCCTTGATTTCATCAAACAAAACCGCCAAAGTCATCAGTTTTATCATAGATGATGGTGGCATCAGTGTATCCGCGTTTTTGGCAACAATTTCCGCCCCAGATGTATAGTCTATTAAAAAGGCGGATTTTGCCTTGGTTGTAAATTCCGTGCTTGCCGGTTTTGCAGCAACCGCCACCCCGGTTATCATTATTAAAAATAGTGTAAATAATTTCTTTACCATAGCGATAAAATCATAGACTATTTTATCGTTCGTTGCCAAGTAATTTTTTTATACAATTTGACCAATAAATTCGTTGTTAGCAATACTGGTTATTTTAATATCGCAAATTGTGCGTGGTGGAATTGCAGTGCCGGCAATACGAACCGGTATATCGTCTGGTGTTCTGGCAATGTTGTTATTTTCAACCAATACAGAAACAGTACGACCAACTTGCGTTTTCATATATTCGTTGCGTGCGTTGTCCGCGATGTTCATAATTTCATGTACGCGATATTTAGAAATATTGCGTGGTATTTGATTTGGCATTGTAGCGGCAACAGTCCCAGGGCGGGGCGAATATGGAAACGCATGAATGCGTATTGGCTTTAATTCGCGTGCTAATTCAATTGTTTCATTAAACAATTCATCTGTTTCGTCTGGAAACCCACAGATAATATCCCAACCAAATGTAATGTTGTGTGCTTTTTCAATCAATGTGCGAACGCGCATCGCGGTATGCCGACGTCGCATGGCGCGCAAAATAGTGTCAGACCCCGATTGCATGGACAGGTGTAAATGTGGCATCATACGATTGTCGCTGTGAATCAAATCTATGATTTTATCAATTTCAGGTGATGCAGGATCAACCGAAGATAACCGCAGTCTTTTTATTTCTGGAACATCTGTTAACAGTCGCCTACACAAATCACTTAACAGGAACGGTTTGCCGTCATATATGCGTGCATACGATGCACTGTCAACGCCTGTTAAAACAATTTCATAGAATCCGTTTTTAATCGCGTCGCGTGCATCAGATAAAATATCGTTATAATCAAATGATACCGCACCACCGCGCAATAGCCGTGTTACACAATATGTGCAATCGTGATTGCATCCGTTCTGAATTTGTATAAATTTTTTTGATAATTCAGCGCAATTATCACTGTTTCGGACATTTAGTGCGCAAGATTTAGCATATTCCGTATTATCCAGTGCCCCCAGATACGCATCCAGATTCATTTTTTCACTGTTTTTTATTACAACAGTGTTTGGAATCTTGCTGAACAGTTCTGGATTGCGTGTTGCCGCGCATCCTGTTACAAAAATTAGTGTGTTTGGATTTTCGCGTGCAATTTTACGAATGGCTTGGCCACATTGGCGTTCGGCTTCGGCAGTGACAGCGCAAGTATTTGCCACCACGGCACATAAACCGCGCGAATTCAGCATTTTTTGTATCTTTTCAGATTCCAAAGTGTTCAACCGACATCCAAAAGATAATGTTTTTATGTTGTTTTTATTATTTTCTGCTTGCATTTTTGCCATCCTTGGGGCATTATAGCGTGGTTATAAACGATTTCAACAAAGGATTTTGCAATGGCACGTACAACAAATTCTGATACATTACCATTTGTAGACAGTCGTTATGAACTGGGGATGTTGGCATCCCAACGTGTTCGTGACTTAAACGGTGGTGTTGCGCCGGTGGTTGATAAACGCGATGATAAATTGACGGTTGTGGCACTGCGCGAAATTGCCAGTGGTAAATTAAATGTTGACGATTTGCGTCACGAATTTGTGCAATCTTATAAAGAATCACCGATTACGGAAAGCGGTGAAGAATCTTTGGAAATTGGCACCGAAGACCCATTGTTGCGTGAAATTGATGCCGAATTAGAAAGTGCGCTGTCTGATGAACCTGTTGCAGAATCAGACGATTCGGCGGCCGGCGAATCTGACGCAGAATAATAAAATTCGGAGACGTCGCATAGTTGGTCTAGTGCGCCACATTGGAAATGTGGTATACCGGCAACGGTATCAAGGGTTCGAATCCCTTCGTCTCCGCCAGGAAATTACCCGCCTTTGTGGCGGGTTAGTTTTGTTTTAAGATTATTTATAGTGTTTTTTCGTTTTCTGTGCGAATACAATTATCAATCATTTGTGCGAATTCTGTAAACGATGTGCCTGTTGATGATAAAACTTTGGCGACGGTTTCCATACTGACCCAACGCGGTTGACCGTATTTGGAAAAGCGTTTGCTTTTATTAAATGTTGTCGGGTCCAGTCCACTTATTTTTGCCAAATGCGAACAAGACATATGTTTTTCATGTGCCAGATTTGTTATTGCCATCCATAATGCGTTATGCATGATACCCTCCTGCTGAAATGACAATTATATTGTGCAATAAGATTGAAGTCTTTGTAACAAGAAGGTTTTCTTATGAAAAAATGCCCATTGCGGGCATTTTTTTGTGTGGGGTAACTGTATATTAATCTTCATCCACTTCTGGTGCGTTTTCGCGAACTTCGCGACGCATTTCGTGTTTAACGATTTTGTATTCTTCGCGTGTGATGCAACCGTCTTGGTTGATGTCCATTGCAGGTAATGCTTCCAGCATTTTTGGACATTTTATATCTGTTGTATCCAAGCAGCCGTTAACAAAATGTGCGCGTGGCCCACGGTGCATACCATGATGCGAACCCATGCAACACAGTTTTGCAGTTGCAAATCCCAATGCAAAGATAATTGCAAACACAACAATCTTTTTCACAATGTGGCAGAATGTGCAACCACGATGACAGCGACATTCTGTGCCACAGTGGCATTCGTGCATTTCTGGGGCAGGTGCCATAACAGGTGCAGTGCGTGCCACAGTTTTGCGATTAGTTGCAGTGCGTTTAGTTGTTTTTTTTGGTGCCATAATTCCTTCCTTTTGGTTTTACGCAGCAATTGTAAAAGATATTAAAAATTATGTAAAGCGGAAATTTTTATTTAAGTATTATGTATAAAACATAAAAAAATCTTTACTTTTTGATTTTATATGGCTATAATTGCGCGGTGTTATGGGGTTGTAGCTCAGTTGGTAGAGCACTTGCATGGCATGCAAGGGGTCGTCAG
>CAMOFE010000006.1 GCA_946613195.1 uncultured Alphaproteobacteria bacterium | reverse complement strand
ATCATTGATTGTTACAGCAACCATACCATTTGGTTCCCATTTCAGTGCGTCAAAAGCACGGGCAACACCATTTTGTGTCGTGTCATCGGTGTAATATACACGTGGTACAGAACACAAATATGCGCATCCGCCGATAATCAGCATACATGCGGCCAATAAAAATTTTTTAATCTGTATTTTATACATATTTTTCAGGCACCATTTTTGTGATTTCTTTCCATAATCTGCGCAGTATGGTTGTATTGGGGCTGTACCTGTATGTGCGCGTTTTTATATCGTTCGGACGTTTGCCACGCCAAACAATTCCAAACCGGTCCAGTCCCAGACGCCACGAAGTTCGCGCATCTTCCATAATCATACCGCGCAGTTTTGTGGCAAATTGTTCGCTTTCAAAAATAGCGACATTTTCTGTATTAAAACATCCGCTGCGCGGGTCCAGATTGAAACTGCCAATCCAAGAAATTTTGTCGTCAAAAACGATGGTTTTGCTGTGCAGTACGGAAAAAACAGTTTTTTTCGGTTCGCGTGGTTGCAGTTGTCCGCGCATATTTTCCGCAGATGCCATAAATTCATATACATCCACGCCGGCTTTTATCAATTCGCGTCTATATTTTTCCCACTTGGCATAAACTGTTGGTGCATTCGTAGATGACAATGAATTTGTAACAATCGTTGTATGCAGACCTGCTTTTTCACGACGCGCCAGTGATTCCAGCCAACCGCGCCCGGGTACAAAGTATGCCGCCGACATATAAACTGATTTTTTAGTGTTGCGCCATAATTGCACCAGCGCGCGTACGATATCACCACGATAGTTTTCTTTGTCGTGCATTGTCATTTCAACCTTGTCTGGTGAATCAGCCAAGAATTTTCCACGACCCCATGAAAAATCAAATTGCTTTGTCTTATATTCGTTTTGCACCATTGATATAATCGCGTTGTATTTTTTTAATGCGCGTGCGGTTTGTACATTTATATTCCGTATTTTTTGTTCCAGCCTGCGTGCTGCCTTGGCAGACCCCGCCTTGGGGAACACCGATGCAGGTACAGACAGATGATGCATCCAATAGTCATTAAAACTTTTTGTGGCATATTTTGTCATATCTCCAATAAACAAAACATCAGTGTCAGAAAAATTAGAAGTTGTTTCTGGATAAAAATAATTACTGCCGACATTGCGACCGCCAGTTATGTATGCAATATTGTCCACGATAAACAGTTTGTTATGCATTCGCGAATTTAATCTGTTGAAATCCAGCAAGAATTGTGGGTAATAAAATATTTTTGCGCGATTTGCGACAGTATTAAAAACTTTTACCTCTATATTTGGGTGTTGGTTCAGCAACAAAACATCTGCGATATCAGAATTTGTTCCGTGGTCATCCAGTAATATTCGTACACGTACACCCCTATCGGCGGCGTTTTTCAGTTCTGCGATTAATACGCGCGAAGACAAATCGTTGCTGTAAATATAAGTTTGCAAATCAATAGTTTTGGTTGCCATACGTGCAAATGCGGCCCGCATAATAAATGCCGCCAATCCATCTTCTATTAATGTTGCGCCACTGGTATCTTTCTTTTTCAGTTTGTCGGCATAGCATTTTGCCACGGGTGTTGTCATCGGATTATAATCAAAATCTTTATATGTGATTTTTGCTTTATAATTTTTCAGACGCGCATCACGTGTACTGGTTGGAACCACGGTATAGCCCGGCAATGGCAACGAAAAAATAAAATCAGAAATCTTGTGCAAACTAATCATATGATGATTATAAGAAATTTTTTTTGTTGTACAATCTAAAAAGATGAATTTTTCTATTGCGTTACTTGTGTAATATTTTGTATTATTACATCAGCAATTTAGGGAAGGTGTCAAAAATCACAATAATATTGCATTTTTTATTTGTAAAAGATTGCGATATGTGATAAAATTAGAAACAACAAGAGGGGAAGTTCTATGACAAAAAGACTTATTGCCGTTATCAGTGGATTATTGGTTTTGCCTGCATTTGCAGAGGTTGCGCCGATTTATTACGACACTGATGTGATTGAATATTCTGATGCCGAAGATGCGACGACGGTTGCGTCCGGTGATGAAAAATCTTCAGAAAAAAATGAAATGATGGGTGCGAAAACATCTCAAAAGGTTTCGTCTGCGCGTAATATTTCGCGCGTTGTTCCTGCGGCAACTTCCCATAACACAGTTAATTCGCGTCGTGCGGCCAGTGCGCGTGGCGTTTCGTCGCGTGCGACAACTGCACGTACAACGACAAACGACCGAAGCGCAACAACGCGTGCGGCGGTTGCGGATAGTGCATCCAGCACTGTTACGGCGCGTGGTGACGCAATGCGTTCGGGTGAATCAACTCGCGCCCGTGTTGGTGTAAATGGTACGGCGGGCACTGCTGCGCGTATCAGTATGTCTGCCACGGGTTCTTCTTCGTCGCCAAATGTAACTGTTTTGCGGACCAGTGGTCAGACGCTATATAATGCAACGTCGTCTGCATCGCGTGCGGGTTTGCGCACAAATACTGGTGTGGCATCACGTGTGCCAACGATTCGTGTGGCATCTGCAACGGCTGTTACAACACCGACATTAACAGCGGCCGAAGTAACTGCGAATATGAATGAATTGGCAGAACTGTCCGATTATTGCAAGGCACAGTATATGGAATGTATGGATAATTTCTGTAATGTGTTGGATGATAACCAGGGACGTTGCACATGTTCCAAAAATGTCAAGAACTATGAAAAGACCGAGGCAGCATTAAAAGAGGCGACCGAGGCATTACAGGATGTCGCATACCAGATTCAATATATCGGATTATCTGCAACAGATATAGAAACTCTGTTTACAGAAACCGAAGCTGAATTAAAAATGTCGTCCACAACCGACAGTTCTAAATTAAAAGGCGATTTGGACAGAATTAAAAATATGATTGTTGCAGTTAAATCTGGTACTGCCAGTGTATCAGATACAACAACCAGTGATTTGTCCTTTGATTTATCTGGTTTGTTGAACTTTAATTTCAGTGCAGATGGATTTGATTTGTTCTCGCTGTTTGGTACACAAAATCAACGCGTAGAAGGTATTTCTAATCAACGTGGTGAAACACTGTATAAAACAGCCGCCGCACGTTGCAAATCTGCAGTGTTAAACAGTTGCCAAAACCAAGGTGTTGATACCGCTGTTATTATCAATGCGTATGATATGGAAATTGATAAACAGTGTATCCAATATGAACGTGCGTTGACTGATGCAAATGACCAAATGTTGTCCACGGTGCGTAATGCAAAAACAGTTTTGCAAAAGGCGCGTTTGCTGGTCGCACAGAACAAGAATTCATATGACCTGCGGGGTTGTATAAATGCATTGGATGCATGTATGCAGGATGATTATGTATGCGGTACAGACTATGAATACTGCTTGGATCCATCCGGTAAATATATCGTTAACGGCGAAGTCGTAAAGGGCAGCAGACCTGGTATCGCAGGTGGAGAGTATAGTTCTAGTGGTGCAAGTGATGAAGGTACAAGTTGCACAACAAGCAATGGTTCTTATTATTGTAATCCAAATGGTTCTGGTCGGGCGGTTGTGCGTTTAAGCAATTTACGTACGGGCAACTATTCTGATTTCCAAATGACCGAAGTTTTGGGTGAAGATAAGTTGTACTGGGGTAAGAGTTTGTATTCTACTTGGGATTATTCTTCCGTTAAAAATGCTTGGTCATTAGATGGTAAGTTGGCAGAATATATTGATGCTACTATATCTTCGGCTGGCGGTTCAATTAAAGCGACAGATGGTACTATGACCAAGTACTTGCAATCAAAGATCGGTTATATAGATAAAGATAATCGTGCAATTGGTATGTGTTCATCTGTATTGTCAAAGTGTCAGAATTACAGTTATTCTGGTACAGGTAGTAAACGCGCGTACAAGGCGGATAATGACGTTGTTCGTCAATTCTTGGAACGCGCAATAATTCAGATTAAGGCAAAACAAGATGAGGTTCTGGCTAATTATGCGGAATCGTGTGTGTCCGATGTATCGTCATGTTTATCGCAAAATACATACAATTTTGCAAATTCTGCATCATCATATAGTTTGTTAGAAGCATCTAATCCGTCAAATATAGCGATACGTGCATGTATGACAACTATACAATCGTGCAAAAGTGTGACGACACCGTCAACGGAAACCGAAACTGTGTATGCGTGGCTGGATTCTGCGTTGGGCACATTGTTAACTGCAGAACGTTTGTTGTGCGCAAGAAATGGTGACAGTAGTACTGTGTACTGGAATGATTCAAAAGGTAGATGTGCGTGTATACAGCCACAAAATTATATCTTTTATGCCCCAACTTATACTGTAGCAGGGTCAGGAACGCAAAGTGCTACAGGGACGGGTTCTATCACTTGTCAAACAGATTGTGGTTCTACACAATTGCCAATCAATGACGAGGTAAATGGTGTACGTGTATGCAGTCCTTGTCCAGATGGTCAAATTACTGCGTCAGCGACTGGTGGTGGTTATTGTTGTGCAACCCGTTCTGATACTTGTAATGCAACAACTAACTTGGGGTGTCAGTGTGTACAATAATAATTAATTGATTAATAAAAGCACCTCATTATGAGGTGTTTTTTGTAAATTGATTTGTGAATAAAATATGATGAATAAATTGATTAATTAAATTTTATCTGAAAGTTTTTTATTATAATTATATATATTTTATCATACAAACATATATTTTTTTCTTGACCTGCGAATCGGTTTTATTTTATCATATGTGTATAGACAAGGGAAAAAGACAAAAAAAGCCCGGAAAACCGATGAAAAACCGGAATTCCGCCAAAAACAAACAGGAAAATAAAAATTAAAACGGCTTTTTGTAAATACATCGTGTATTTACAAAATCTGCGGAAATTTTTACAAAACCCATGAAAGGAGGGGTACACACATGTCAAAAAACATCAAAGAAATAATGATTGCATTGAACCAAGTCTTAACAACAACGGTTTGGGTCAACAGCGATCGGCAAATTATATCACTTAGTGATGAATTGGGAATTGGTAAAAATAATGCCCCCCGTTCAATAGAAGATTTATCCCGCCCATCATTGGTTGGTGCATATGTATCCCTGCAAATTCGTACAGATAATTTTGATGTCGCCGCAGAAAGTTTAGAAACACGCGCGTTGGCATTGCGTGTCAAAGAAATGGTTTTTGCCGAAGCGAAAAAGATTATGGACGCAAATTCGCGTGATGCGGATTCGTCTGCCCGTATGGCGGCATAACGCCGACATGTGTATTGCCGCCCAGTTGCGGTATTCCGGGCATATATCAGTTTCCGTTTATCGGAAGGAAGGGAGCAGCCCGCCGCGCGAGTAATCGCCGGCGGGACATTTATTAGAGCACAGAGCAAAGAGCACAGATAACAAATAATGAATGCGGGCGTATGCCCGCATCAATTTAATATTGTGCGCATAATACGCACACAATATTTGTGCTCTGTTTTATCTGTGCTCTTTGCTCTAAAAATCGCCCACAGGGCGATTTTTTGTTGATTTTGTAATAAATACTGTATAAAATGCCCAATGTAATGAAACAGGTAACAATAATTATTATTAAATAACCCGGGCTGCGCTTTGGCGGTCGCTGGGGCGCATATCGCGCCCGTTTTTATTTAATAACTTAAAAATAGGAGAAATACAGTATGGCATACCCAAAAACAGAACCACGCGCAGACTTTACAGCACTGGAACATGAAATAATCGCGTTTTGGCGGGAAAATGATACTTTTCATAAAAGTCTGAACGCAACCAAGTTGGGACATCCGTTTTCGTTCTATGATGGGCCACCGTTCGCAAATGGTTTGCCACACTGGGGGCATTTGGGTGTGTCGGCGGTCAAAGATATGGTCGCGCGTTACCACACAATGCGCGGTCGTTATGTTGAACGCGCGTTGGGATGGGATTGCCATGGGTTGCCCGCAGAAAATTCTGTGGAAAAAAGACAAAAACGCAGTGCCAAAGATATTGTTGCATCAGACGGTATTGGCGCATTCTGTGATATGTGCCGGACGGATGTTATGACATATTCTAATGAATGGTTACGATATTTTGAGCGTCTGGGACGCTGGGTTGATGGTGGCGATAATTATGGCTATCGCACAATGGATAAAAACTTTATGGAATCTGTGATTTGGGCAATTAAAGAACTGCATACCAAGGGTTTATTATACAAAGACTTTAAGGTTAATCCATACGATTGGAAATTAGGTACTGTTTTATCTAATTCCGAGGCATCGTCCGAATACCAAGATATTACCGATGACACAGTTACAGTTTGGTTTGAGATGGAAAATGGTGACCGTGCAATAGCATGGACAACAACACCATGGACTTTGCCGGCAAATTCTGCGTTGGCGGTTAACAAGAATATGCGTTATGTTCGTATGAAACATGATGATGGACATGTCTATGTCTTGGCAGAAAGCAGATTAAAAGCATACGATAAAATTTTTGCAAATTCAGAAAATTTAGGTACGGTTAGTGGGGCTGAATTGGTTGGATTACATTATAAACCAATATTCCCGTACTATACAGAACTGGCGGATGCGGGGCATGGATTGTACACAATTATTTCTGGGGATTATGTATCAGACAGTGATGGTACAGGTATCGTGCATATCGCGCCGGCATATGGTGAAGACGACTATATCGTTGCCAAGGCGATTGATGCGCAATTCCCGGTAATTCTGAATGTTGATGATTATGGTAATTTTGATTCAACTGTTACAGAATGGGCGGGTGAAAACATATTTGTTGCGAATCCAAAAATTATTGATTGGTTGCGCAGCAATGGGCGACTGGTGCAAAAATCGCAACATAAACACAGTTATCCATTTGGACCGCGCAGCAAAGAAAAACTGATTTATCGCGCAACAGATGCGTGGTATGTTGATGTTCCAAAAATTCGTGAACGCTTGGTTGAAATAACCAAAGAGCAGACAATATGGACATCGGCGGGTAATCGTTTCTTGTCATGGATTGAAAATGCGCGTCCGTGGGGAATATCCAGAAATCGTTTCTGGGGTGTGCCATTGCCAATTTGGGAACGGAACGGGGAATATAAAATATTTGGTTCAATCGCGGAAATAGAAGAATTCTTTGGCACGAAAATAGACGATTTACACAGACCAACATTGGATGCGTTGACTCGTGATGGTTGGAAACGTATCCCAGATGTTTTAGATTGCTGGTTTGAATCGGGTTCTATGCCGTTTGCATCACTGCATTACCCGTTTGAGAATCAAGATAAATTTGCTGCGACTTTCCCTGCTGATTATATCATAGAAGGGCAAGATCAAACACGTGGCTGGTTTTATCATTTGATGATTATGGCGGTTGCGTTGTTTGATAAACCTGCATTTCGTATGGTATCTGCAAATGGTATGGTTGTTGATGAAAACAAGCGCAAGTTTTCTAAATCATTGGGGAATTTTGTTGACCCAACGCAACAACTGGAAACATATGGCGCAGATGCGGTGCGACTGTTTATCTTGGGCAGTAATTTTATGAAAGCCGAACCAGTGCCTGTTGATAAAGAAGGCAAAGTTTTTGGCGAAACCATCAAAACAATTCTGACACCACTGTGGAATGCGTATCACTTCTTTACATTGTACGCAAATGCAGGTGGCGTTGTTGCAAAGAGCAATGCGCAAATAGCAGATAGCAATGTATTAGATAAATACATCACTTCTGAATTGAATGTTTTGATTGGTGTTGTGGGGCGTGCGTTGGATGAATATAAACCAGATGTCGCGATTAAAGAATTTGTGCGATTCTTGGATATATTAAACAACTGGTACATTCGCAGATGTCGTGCGCGTTTCTGGGATGAAGAGCAGGGCGCATTTGATACATTACACTTTGTATTGTGTGAATTGTGTCGCTGTTTGGCACCATTCGCACCGTTTGTGTCGGAATATATTTACAAGAATCTGACAGGCGCAGAATCTGTGCATTTGACAACTTTCCCAACCGCAGGTATGGTGGATGAAAAGATAGTTGCGGATATGCGGCGTGTGCAATCAGTGGTGTCGGTTGGAAAACAGTTGCGTGAACAATATAAATTGCGTAATCGTCTGCCATTAAATAAATTAGTTGTTGCAGGCGCAAATATGCCAGAATATGCAGACATTATCAGTGATGAATTAAATGTAAAGCATATAGAATTTCAACCGAACTTTGATGCT
This sequence comes from uncultured Alphaproteobacteria bacterium, assembly GCA_946613195.1. Classification (GTDB taxonomy): domain Bacteria; phylum Pseudomonadota; class Alphaproteobacteria; order Rs-D84; family Rs-D84; genus Enterousia. The sequence goes on along the minus strand of CAMOFE010000006.1, from coordinate 27,577 downwards.
GTCGCGGACGGTTTTGTGTACTTGATAACACCAAAGATTGGCGCGCGTCTGGGTGGTGCGTTAAAAGATATCATACCGGCGGTGAAACGCGGCGATTATGAAATGCGTGGCGATAAACTGGTTGTGGGCGCAAATGAATTGAACCCTGATGAGTTTGAGAATCGTCTGACGGTGCGTGATGGTGTATCGGGTGCGGCATTGCCAGATAATACGGCGGTTGTGGTGCTGGATACAGATATAACAGCCGACCTGGTTGCCGAAGGTTTGGCGAATGATGCGTTGCGATTTATCCAAGATACACGTAAAGTGGCGGGTTTGGATGTGTCTGACCGTATAACGATGACATATTCAGGCGATCCTGCATTAATGGCGGCGATTGATACGCATAAAAAACGGATTATGCGTGATGCGCTGATACGCGAAATGTCGGTCGGCGTGGGCGAATATGAAACCGATATAGAAGGCTATGCATTCGCAATATCTGTACAAAAGGCATAAAAGATGAAAAAGTTTTTGTTGTTGATTGTTATAGTATTATGTTTTGTGGTCGCTGTTGGGTATTATATGTATAATACTAATAAATGCGTGCCATTGTTTGGTATTCGTTTCTGTTATTGGCAAACACAATCAACAGAAACGGATAAAAATTGCAGAACAGAATACACGGCGCATTGTCGTAATTTAGATACAATTGCATCTTGTACCAGTACATTAGAATGGTTGTGTGATTGTAATATAACAATCGGCGACAAACATTATACTTTTTCTAGTAATGAAATAAAACATCTTGATTATGAATTAGACGAGTCTGAAAAAGATTGTCAGCCGTTTTGTAATGAATTTTGCGATGCTAAATTAGAAGAGTTAAAAGCACAATGACGCCACAGCAATATTTTGATTGTGTACCACAATCCATAAATATGGATATCCGTACAGAATTATTGCACACAAACGAATTTACATTTGCTGTGGCGGTTATCTTGTCTGCCCAGGCAACCGATAAAAAGGTTAACGAAGTAACACCTGCGTTGTTTGCGGTGGCCGACACGCCTGAAAAAATGGTTGCGCTGGGGGAGTTTGGGATTAAAAAATATATTTCGCAAATTTCTTTTTTTAATAACAAGGCACGTTCAATAATTGGGTTATCGTGCGTTTTGATGAATGATGATGGGGCAGATGATATTAATTATAAATTTCCACAAAAATATCATAATCGTGATGCCTTGATGAAATTGCCGGGCGTTGGGCAAAAGACCGCAAATGTTATAATGAATGTGTTGTGGGGGGCGCCAAATATCGGCGTTGATACGCATGTGTTTCGTAATGCACATCGTTATGGATGGGTTGGGGAAAACGCAAATACGCCCGAAAAAGTAGAAACAGAATTATTAAAAAAAATTCCTGCAAAATATCACGCGATTGTGAATCATGTAATGGTACTGCATGGGCGATATGTTTGTCGCGCGCTGCGCCCAAAATGTGCCGAATGCCCAGTTGCGCATTTCTGCAATGCAAGTGATAAAACGGTTTAGTGCCTTTACTCTTTCACAACATTGCTCTGTGCTCTCTGCTCTTTGCTCTTTAATAAAAATCCAGCAAATGCTGGATTTTTATATTCTTGGCATCCCCAACAGGACTTGAACCTGTATCAAAGGTTTAGGAAACCTCTATTCTATCCGGTTGAACTATGGGGACGAATTGCAAGTATTTTATTCTGCTTATTTTAATATTGCAAGTTCTATTCGTGCCTTGTATAATACGCATTGATATACAGCAAGAGGTGATATTATGGCGACGGTTACAAGAAACGATTTTGCAAACAGATTGCGTGAACGCTTTGGTTTAACAACTGCGGATGCATATAAATTGATTGATGTTATTTTTGATGAAATTGGTGAATCATTGGTTAATGGCGAAGAAGTGAAATTTGCGGGCCTGGGCAGTTTCAAGATTCTGAATAAATCTGCGCGTATGGGACGCAATCCAAAAACGGGCGTGCCGGCGGTTATATCTGCGCGCCGTGTGGTGTCTTTCCGCCCCAGTGCCGAATTCCGCGAACGCGTGGCAAATGGGGAATAAAAAATCCAAACACTATTAACTATTCATTATTCACTGTTCACTAATAAAAAAGTCCGCCAATGGCGGATGTTTTATTAAAACCGTTGTTGCATGTTGAATTCAATGCTGGTTTTATCGTATTCGCGGGCGGTAATATTGGAATCGCGTTTCGTATAACTGATGGTAATTGTTGGAACAAATCCCCATATATCTAATTTGCTGTTGGATAAAGATACTGCATATCGTTGAATAAAGTCGCGTTCTGTAATCTCGGCAAATTGATTGTTTTTTACAACCCAACGTGGACCATCATAATTCATTCATATAAATGATGGTTCTGCATAAATATGAAATCCAAACGGTAATTCAGAACCAAATCCAATTCCGGTTGAATACCTCCAATTTGCATAAATATCATCCGTGGCATCTTCGCGTGATACGCCCCCGCGCAGAATTACATATTTTGTCGCATCAATTGAATAAGATACGCGTGCATTTGATGAATATGTTTGACCGTCCATATATTCACCATAATCATCATAAATATTATCTGTGATGCGCAAAGATAAACCCACAGATAATTTTCGCGTAAAGTCATAATTTGTTTCTATTTTTCCACCATACGACCAATTATATCCGTCCCATCCGTACCAGCGACGCGATGTAATTATTGCCGCCCATATGTCGCCGTTTTGCCAAACATAACGGGGACCAGTGCTGGCTGATAAATACAGGTCATCAAAATCGTGCTTGTTATAAATATTGGTGTACAGATTGGCGTCATTTTTCCAACGCCAATGGTCAGATAAACGAAACTCATAATTTCCGCCCAGTGTTAAATTATAACCGATTGCGGATACGGGGTCTGGTAATTGCCTACAAAATGTTCCCCACATATTTGTAACACATTCTTCGCCCCCAGCACCCTGGTTAATATTATTATCAGGTGCCGCGCCAAAGTTAAACCATACATTCCAATTCTTGTTTTTGCGTGCAACATAGCGATAGTACATCATACGTTGTTTTACTTCGTCTGGGATGTTGCGTCCAGCCATCGCCAAACGCAAGTGATAGTCTGCCCGATACCATTGTTGTTTTACCATATAACATTGCGCCAATTCGTATCGTACCTTGACTAAATCGGGTTGGTCGTCCAAAATTTTGCGATAAATTTTAATTGCGGTATCAATATCGCCTTGTCTTTGTGATATTTGCGCAATTAAAAACCAACGTTCAATTTCCACTGGCAGATTATTTGTCTGGGGCATCATGGTTAATATTTGTGTTGCCGTATCATAATCACCGCGTTCAACCAATTGGCCGGCGGTTTTAATCGCGTCCAATGCAGACATTGTAACTGTTTTCATTTCCGCTGATACTATACTGGGGATAGAAACCAATAATAAAAACAATATGAATCGTTTCATTTGTTGTGCCAGTATAGCATATAAATACCGTATTGTGAATATAAAAATCCCCCACAAAAACAGTGGGGGATAAAGACTTGCTTAAATTACCACAGCCTGACGCGCATGCTGGGGGCGATATACATTTTATCAGTATCTGATATACCAAACGCATCATACCATGCATCAATGTGTGGTAATATTCCATTTACACGATTCTCGTTTAACGAGTGCTCGTTTGTTTTTGTTTGTGCGATTGCGGCATCATCACGAATATTGCCCGCCCATGCACCCGCGTATGCGATAAAGAATCGCATATCTGGGGTCATACCATTTACTGTATCTGATGGCACACCAAAGTTTTTATATGCGGTGTATGCGATTGTAACCCCGCCGTAATCAGCCAAGTTTTCGCCCAATGTAAATTCGCCATTTGCGTGTACATCTGGGGCAATTACAATTTTATCAAAGAATTCACGCATAACAGATGCACGCGCATCAAATCCAGATGCATCTGCCGCGGTCCACCAATCAACCAAGTTCCCGTTTTTATCAAACTTCCGTCCCATATCGTCAAAACCATGTGTCATTTCATGCCCAATAATTGCACCAATCGCACCATAGTTAAATGCATCATCTGCGGACATATCAAAAAATGGATACTGCAAAATGCCGGCAGGAAAACAAATTTCATTTGTAGATGGGTCGTAATAAGCATTTATTTCATGTGCATTCATATACCAAATGCTGGGGTCTTTTTTCTGACCTATTTTTTTTATCCAAAAATCATCCTCAAAACGCGCAACACGAATCATATTTTCATACAATGATTCATCTGCCAATATTTCCAGTTTACTGTAATCGCGCCATTTGTTTGGATAACCTATTTTCGCAGTAAACCCATTCAATTTTTCCAATGCGCGTTTTTTGGTATCGTCACTCATCCAATCCAGATTTTTAATGCGTATTTCATATGCACGGCGCAAATTTTCAACCAGTGTTTCCATACGTTTTTTAGCATCTGCGGGAAAATATTTTTTTACATACAGATGTCCGATTTCTTCGCCCAGTGTTCCATCCAACATTGCAACACTGCGCTTCCAGCGCGGTTTTTGTTCTTTTTGTCCTGCGATTGTGCGGTTGTAAAAATCAAAAGATATTTCATATGTATCATCATCTAAAAACGAATCAGCGCCTGTTATTATGCGATATTTCAGATATGTCTTTATCAAATTAAAATCTGTATCATTCATAATTTTGATTGATTCAGAAATTGCTTCGGGTTGGTTGATGTTGATATGTTTTGCCGCCGCCGCACCACGCGCAGTTAAATATTCATCCCAATCAAAGTTTGGGAAATTTTGTTTTACTTCTGCCACAGACATTTTGTGATAGTTTGCATGTGGATCACGCAGTTTTTCTTTTTTATAAAACGATTTCGCCATACGTTCTTCTAATGCATACAGTTTTTCTGCATCTACATTTATGCCAAAATTTTTCATCTGTTTTGTAATAAACTTTTTATATGCAGTGCGAACTTGAACCGATTTTTCATCCGTATCAAAAAAGTAATCGCGTGATAGACCAATGCCTCCTTGGCCAATGTTATACAGATAATATTCACTGTCCATTTCATCCAGTGCAACACCATCACCCCAAAATCCCCCAGAAAAACGATGTGCATATCCCAAATATTTTGGCAAATCAGATGGTGATTTTAATTCATCAATTTTATCCAAGTATTTTTTTACAAGTGTGGTTTTATCCGCATTTAATTTTTCTGCGTTCATTGCGATTTTATACAATGTGCCAATTTTACCGTTATCTGTTTCTGCAATTTCGCGAACACGTGTCATGTTGGTTTCATTTAATACCTCAAACGCGTCATAACGTGTATAGTCATCTGGGATTGGGTGCGATTTGCGCCAACCATATGTTGCATAATCAAAAAAGTTATCGCCTGGACGTGTGGTTAAATCCATATTTTCTGGGTTGATACCAATTTGCATAGTTTTCTCCTTTTTAATAAAAACAGCCATTGCGACCATTACGCAGACCGCGATTATTCCAATAATGTTTAATATTTTATTCTTCATTTTATTTTACCAAGTTTAACAACAAATCATCCAGAATCAACATTCCATTTTTTGTCGCAGATATTCGCCCGTTTGCGATAGTTATCTGTTCTGGATGTGTGTTTGCGTATTGTATATCAATAATATTTTTTATTTGGTCTGTCAATTTAATACCGCGTGTGGTACGCATACCTGTTATCAAAATTTCAGTTGCGCGTTCGTGCGAATTGATGGGTGTAAATTTTTCGTATGCGCCCATTTGTTCATACCAAGTATCATCAATATAAATCCGTCCTGCCGCACCCCGACCAATTCCGATATATGGTGCGCCGTCCCAGATGTTTTGATTGTGCCGACATTCATCCCCGTGTGCGGCATAGTTAGAAACTTCATATCTGGGCAGAATCAATGTTTCATCAATCGCATTGTACATATCTGCCATTTCATCATTAGTCGGCATATTCAGATTCATTTTTCCCAATGGGGTATTTTCTTCAATTGTCAGTTCGTACATTGAACAATGTTTTAACCCGATAGAGTTTATATCACGACACATTTGCATAACTGATTTTACGGTATCCCCAGGTAACCCGTAAATAAAATCAGCCGACAGACGAATGTCCATTTGTTGTGCGATATCTAAAATATTACGTGCTGTTTTAACATCGTGCACGCGTCCCAAGAATTTTAATGATTTATCGTCTAAACGTTGAACACCCACAGACAGACGATTTACCCCGGCACTGATAAAATCTGATAATTTTTTTTTATTTAATGTTCCTGGATTTGATTCCAGTGTTATTTCTGCATCATTTGTTATGTTAAAATTTTTGCGTATTTCAGACATTATTTTATCAAAAACATCTGTCGGCATCAGTGATGGTGTTCCCCCGCCAAAAAATACAGTCGGTACAGAAATTTTTCCCAGACGTATCCCCCAGTATTTTATTTCATCACAAATTTTTGCGGTATATAAATACCAATCTGGGTTGGCGCATGCGCTTGAAAAAAAAGCGCAGTATTTGCATTTTGATGCGCAAAATGGGACATGGATGTATATGTTATGGGGCTGTATCATTATGTGAGTATTGTACAGTCTTGTTTTTTGTATGCAAGTGATAATTGTTTTGTCATATTTGTGTTTTTATGATATAATGCACACTATGAAAGTGGTTACGAAAGGTTGTTTGACGCTATTATCCGCGTTTTCTGTATCGTTTGCGGCGTTTGCAGCGAACGAAGGTGTTCCTGTTTATTATCAAGACAGTGGGGAAAAAACAGCAAACCAGGCGGCATACGGCGACTATAAATCCCAAGGGTACAGCAAATATGTCGGCACAACAGGTTCTAAACAGGTTGTTGGCAATCGTACATATACATACAGAATTCCAAAACAACAAACTGTTGATACAGTGGCGATAACGTCTGGGATGGATTCTGCAATGACCGTAAACGGTGTGTCGCGTCCGATTGAATCTGAAAACAGAACCAGTATATATGGCGGATACGCGCGTCGTTTTGCAGATTTTAGTTTTACCACCGGGGTAAATTCTGTCTTGGAATGGGACGATATGGTGTTTAATGAATTTACCGTTGGTTTGCGTCATGTGTTTGGTCTGCGCAATTTTGATTTGTTTGCGTATGGTGAATATACATTTGGTGATATGTCGCATGGTGGAATGTCAACAGATTATGACTTGAAACCATACGATATGGCCAAACCGTCCGAGGGGATATTTACCGTATCAATGGGTGATCAATCTGGTCGTACTAATCACTTTAAGTTGGGAATTGGTGCGCATCATGTTTGGGATATTGGGGGATGGAAATTCTCGCCATCAATTGGGTACGAGATATTCAAGCATAACTTGGAAATGTCCGATCATTATTTCCCAAACCCTGGCATCTATTTGCCATTGATGACAAATACGGGCGCATATGTATTTGGTGAAGTAACCGATACTTTGGGCGAAGTTTATTATCACAGTGTCCCAGTTGGTGCAACAAATGTGCCACCTAATTGGTATCAGGTTTGTATGTCACCCGAAGATATCAAGGTTGCAATCACATCCAGTGTCCCAGACGGTTATGGATATAATTATATAAATACAGTGGATGTTGGTGGTGAAACAAACATTGTAACCACGGATTATGACCCAACGACAATGGGGCTGATACCGTGGGGTGTCGGACCAAACGAATGTGTGGTTATTGGTGGCGATGGGCCGATTATGGTGCCGGGTACAACACATATTTATAATACAACATGGTCGGGTTTTTATGTGGGACTGGAAATAGAAAAGCAAATGACGTGGTCTGATAAATTGCGTCTGTACGCACAGTTCAGTTTGCCAAAATATTCATCCGAAGGTATTTGGCCAAACCGTGATGATTGGCAGCAAGACCCCAGTTTCTTGGACGAAGGTACATCTGGCGCATATGCGTACGCGTTTGAGTTAGAATATGACTTTCACCTGTCAGACCGTTTGGCATTGTCATTAAAGGCAGATACAAACTGTTTCCATATTGGTAAAATCCCTGGAAAATTGTACATCGCGCAATATTCTGAATTTGTTGCGTTAACGGATGATTTTGGTAACTTTACAGGTGATTATGCTATTGTTACAACAAACGCACATACCGAAGATGTTTCAGATTCATTGAAAGAAGCCACATGGCAATCATTCGGTTTGCGTCTGGGATTTAAGTATTCTTTCTAAATCAAAGGATATTACATGATATATAAATTATGTTCACGCACATTTGTTGCTGCGTTATTTATTACTTTGTTTGGTGGCGCGCGTGCAGATGGCGATTTTGATATGGACAGATGGAATTCTTTAATGGACGATGTGCGAACACGTGCTGTGTCTGAAAACATATCAAATGCCACAATTGATGCGACACTAAATTCGCCAATGTTTATTCCATCCATTATAAAAAATGATAAAAACCAGAAAGAATTTCGTCTGGATTTAGATAAGTATTTATCGCGTATGGTTACCAAAACGCGTGTTGCAAATGGTCGGCGTATGCGTGATACATATCCGACATTGTTGCATCGTGTTCAAGAAGAATATGGCATTCAACCACATGTAATTCTGGCGTTTTGGGGATTGGAATCTAATTATGGTCGGGCGCATGGGGATTATCGTCTGAAAGATTCTTTCTTTACATTGATGTATGATGGACGGCGCGAAAAATTCTTTGGGGACCAGTTGTTGGCACTGATGAAAATTGCAGATGATAATAAATTGGACATAGATAAAATTCAAGGCAGTTGGGCAGGTGCCATGGGGCATTTTCAGTTTATTCCAACAACATTGGCAACATACGGTTGTGATGGAAACGATGATGGCAAGGTTGATATTATAAATAATGTCAGCGATGCAATGTTCAGTGCCGGAAATTATCTGAATAAACTGGGCTGGAACAAGGACGAACGTATTGTTCGTCGTGTTGTATTGCCACACGATTTTAACAGAAAATTATTGGACGGGAAAACAAAGAAAAATTTGTCGGAATGGGCGAAAATGGGCGTTGTGAATCCAGATGGTTCTGCGTTGCCAAAATCCCAGATGTCTGCGGGTTTGATTGCAGATTTGGCAAATGTTGCGGATGATGCAGAAATAATTGCATATCTGACATATCCTAATTTTTATCGCATAAAAAAATGGAATAATTCCAACTGGTACGCAATCGCCATTGCAGAACTGGCAGACCGGTTAAAATAAAAATCGTCCGATGGGCGATTTTAGTTAATAATGGATGAGTACCCGCACGATGAAATATGCGAAACATTATTCACCAAAAAGTCTTTCTTTACAATCTGCTTTTTCTCTGCTAGCCTAGGCATTATTATACAAAGGTTTATATTATGGCGATAAAAGTTCGTGATTTTGAGGTTAGGTTGACCCGTAACAAAGAAGAAAGACGTATGGTGCGCAATCTGCGGTACGAAGTCTTTGTCGTGGAAGAGGGGGCATCGGCCACCGAAGAACAGCACGCATTGCGCGAAGAATATGATGACTATGATATGGCCGCAGAATATATGGCGGTATTTCATAATGGTAAAGTTGTTGGAACATACAGAATTATTGACAGAAACGCTGCTGAAAAAATGGGTGGTTTTTATACAGAAACAGAATTTAATATTACAAAAATAAAAAAATCACCAGCGAATATTGCGGAAATGTCGCGTGCATGTGTTGCGCGCGAATATCGCGACAATGCATTGGTTATGCGAATGTTGTGGGCGGGACTGGGTGAATACATTGTACGTCGCAAGGTTGCGCTGATATTCGGCGTTGCATCGTGGGTTGGTAAAAATCCAGGATTATCTGCCCAGGCGATATCGTATCTGTATTACAACAACTTATCACCACTTAAATTCCGTGCAACTGTTATTCCAGAAAACTTTGCAGATGGTGTTAATCCAAAATTGGCACGTATGAATATTTTACCGGCTGTGTTTGTTGATGAAGATGCGGCGCGTCGTGAAATGCCACCGTTGATTAAAGGATATTTGCGTCTGGGGGCATCTTTTGGTCGTGGTGTATTTGTTGATGCACCGTTTAATACATACGATGTATTTGTTTTGATGCAGGTAAAAAATATTGATGCGGCATATAAAAAACATTTCTTGGGACGCACGACTGCATTGGATGGAATTGATGATGGTGAATTTCGTGATGGTTTTATCAAGACTGTTGGCAAAATCGTTTTGTCGCCGGTAACTGTGCCACTGAAAATGGCGGGCGCTGTGTTTGATTTCTTGTTGCGCGAAGATGCAGCCGATGCAGAATTTATAACAGATGCCGAAGATGAACAGGGGACTGGTGAATAAAATGGCAAATATGCGAAAACAAAATATTTTTACTAACACAATCGCGGTATGCAAGTTTGGTATTTTTTGTATTTTGGTTGGGGTCCAGATTCCAATAATTGCAATTTTACCACGTGGGCGAATGGCGGTATGGTATATGCGTGTCTTTATGTGGTTCTTGGTAAAATTGGCGGGAATTAAAATTCGCGTAAATGGAAAAGTGTCGGAACACAGACCGTTGATTGTTGTGTCAAATCATATCTCTGTTTTTGAGATTGCAACATTTCCATTAATTGTCGGTGGCAGTTTTGTTGCCAAGAAAGAAATGGAACATTGGCCGATTGTGGGACCGATTGCGCGTAAATTTGGTGTTGTGTTTGTTGATCGTCGTCCATCACATGCACGTGATGCATTGGCACATGTTCAAGCCCAGGTCAAAGATGTAAAATACCCAATGATTATATTTCCCGAAGGGACAACGACAAACGGCGCATATGTAAAACCATTTAAGAGTACTTTGTTCAACTTTGTTGAAAATTCAGATACATGGGTTCAACCGATTGCGATGCACTATCGTTATTGTGATGGAACACCGATTGATGATGAAACATTGGCAGAACATTATGGATACTTTGATAATGCAAAACAAGATATGGGGCCAAAGTGTTCGCGTGAACGCAGTGCGTTTGGTCAAATATTTCATATAATGGCAATTGGCGGGTTTCGTGTTGAAATTACAATTATGCCACCCGTGCAACCGGGTAACATGGATAGAAAAGAAATAGCAAGCACACTGGGCAAAATAGTGTCAGATAAATATATGGAATTAAAAAATATTAAAAATAAAGAGATGCAAAAATGAAAACAGCAATAACACCAACGCGTGCTGAAAATTTCAGCGAATGGTATCAAAATTTAATTGTTGCCGCAGACTTGGCAGAAAATGCGCCTGTGCGTGGATGCATGACGATAAAGCCATACGGGTGGGCAATTTGGGAACTGATGCGCGATGAAATGGACAGACGGATTAAGGCAAATGGGGTGCAAAATGCAAATTTCCCATTGTTGATACCAATTGAATTTTTTAATAAAGAAGCAGAACATGTTGCGGGCTTTGCCAAAGAAGCCGCGGTTGTTACACATTACCGTCTGAAAATGATTGACGGCAAATTGCAACCAGACCCAGAATCAAAATTGACCGAACCATATATTATTCGCCCGACATCTGAAACAATTATTGGCGAAGCGATGTCGCGTTGGGTGCAATCATATCGCGATTTGCCGTTAAAGTTAAATCAGTGGGTGAATGTTATGCGATGGGAAATGCGGCCGCGTATGTTCTTGCGTACATCTGAATTTAATTGGCAAGAAGGGCATAATGTTTTTGCCACACATGACGAAGCGAACGCGGATGCGCGCAAAATGCATAAAATGTATGGCGACTTTATGCGCGATATTTTGGCAATTCCATCTATTATGGGCGAAAAGACACCCGAAGAAAGATTTGCCGGTGCCGACCATACATACACATTGGAACATATTATGCAAGATGGCAAGGCCCTGCAGGCGGGTACATCACATGATTTGGGACAACACTTTGCAAAATCTTTTGGTATTCAATACTTGGGAACAGATGGCAAATTAACACATGCATGGACGACATCTTGGGGAACAACAACCCGTATGATGGGCAGTATGTTTATGGTGCATTCTGATGATGATGGATTGGTTTTGCCACCATTTGTTGCACCGTACCAGGTTGTAATTATTCCAATCACGCGTGATGAAACAGCCGATGAATTAAATGCGTATGCAGAAACAATCGCAGAAAAATTACGCAGCACGGGTGTGCGCGTACTGGTTGATTCATCTGATATGCGTTCGCCAGACAAAATGTGGAAATGGATTAAACGTGGTGTTCCATTACGTGTAGAGGTTGGCGCGCGCGAAATGTCAGAAAATATGATAACGGTTACCCGTCGTGATATTGGCAAAGAATCCAAGAAAACACTATCTGTGGATGCATTTGTAAATGATGCAAAAAATATACTGCGTCAGATTCACGATGATATGTTATCGCGTGCGGAACATCGCAATGAATCAATGATTCATAATGTCGCAGATTTGGCAGAATTGGACTCTGCATTGGCTGCGGGTAAAATTGGATTTTTCCGCATCAAATATGAACAAACAAAATGTGATGCGTTTGATGCAATGATGGAAAAATACAAAATCACACGCAGATGTCTGGATGATAATGATCCAACATTTGTATTTGTAGCCAAGGCATATTAAAAAACAAACGGCGCAATTTGCGCCGTTTTAGTTTTTGCATATCAATAAAATATTTTGTGTCAGTGTATGTTCTGTTGCACCGCGTGAATTTAATAAAATTGTATTTTTTGCACCCATTAAAAAGCATAATGGTTCCCATGTATTTGATAATACCGACAGCGACTTGAATATCGCATTACCTGTATTGATATTATCAACAACAATAATGTCTGCAATATTGCCAGATAAATGTTTTTCGTGGCGAATATTTTCATCCAATGCAACATCCAGTTGTTCAATCCGCAATGTGTTTGGCGTAAATTTATCTTTGTGCGCATTGTACCAAGAATGTAACATAGGTGATAATTTTGTATTGGTATCACCGCCAGCTGAAATCAATGATATAAATGGCGTACGCGCATTTCCAAATACTGTATTAAACAAAGATGCAGCATTATGCACAATGTGCGTTAATTGTGTTTCGTCTGGGGTGGGGATACATGCGGCATCTGTTAAAATAAACGGCGGACGAGTGGCGGATGTATCAAAGAAAACCGCACAATGTGTTAAATAAAACTTTTCACCATTTGTTAATTTTTTATTTATCGCAATCACGCGGCGCAAGAAATCATCAGAATGAATATCACACTTCATTAAAATAAATTCATCATCTGTTTCTGGTAATTCGTCTGTATCGGGCGCATTTTCCCATCCAGAAATATTTGCGCATTTGTGCATTGCATTTTCAATCGCACGCACATACTTATCATTAACATCGCCAAAACATAATATTTTTTTCATAAGTCTTTCCATTTTTTTGTTCGTTGCGCATTTTAACAAAATAAAAAACATTTTATCAAATGCTTTTTATGATATAATAATTGCGATACCCAGGAGGGAATTTATGAAAGTCGCAATTATTGGTATTGGTACTGTGGGTGCGGCGGTTGCAACCGCGGTTAAAAATACCGGTTTGGTACATGAAATCGTATTGTTTGATCGCGATAATTTGCGCAGTCGTGCGGCGGCTGAAGATTTAGGACATGCGGTTGCGTTCTCGTGGGATGTTAAAATAACAGCGGTAAATAATTACCGCGGTATTCGTGGTTGCGAAATTGTCATTATTGCCGCCGGTGCAAATCAAAAGCCGGGTCAGACGCGTACAGATTTATTGGCGGCAAATGCATCTGTTATTGCGGATATTATTCCGCGTGTTATGGCAAATGTTGATTCCAAAAATGTAAAAATTATTGTCGTAACGAATCCATTGGATGTGATGGTTATGTTGGCGCAAAAAATATCAAAATTGCCCGCTGCGCGCGTGATTGGAACAGGAACAATGTTAGATTCAGCGCGTCTGCGCACGATTCTGTCGCGGCAATTATCGGTATCCCCCCAATCAATAAATGCGTATGTATTGGGTGAACACGGCGACAGCAGTTTTGTTAACTGGACATCTGTTTCGGTTGGTGCGATTCCACTGGATGACTTTTGTCGGCAAACAAAAAGCCCATTATCATGTGCAGCACGCGCAACAATTGAACGGCGCGTACAAAATGCCGCATATGAAATTATCCAGGGGCGCGGTGCAACATGGGATGGAATTGCGGGGGCTGTTGCGGACTTGCTGCGTTGTATAATAAACGATGAATGCCGCATAATGACAGTCAGTACTGTGATGGGCGCGGGTCGCGATTCGGTTGCAATATCATTGCCACGAATCGTTGGTGCAAATGGTGTTGTAACAACGTTGAACCCAAAGATGGACCGTACAGAAAATGCAAAATTACGGCGCACAACAAAAATTATTCGCGATAACTTTGTGCGTCTGCAAAAATCATATAAGGCTTAGATTCCTTTGGATTACAGTCTTATTTATGTATCGCACCTTTGTTGTTATTATCTGTATCAACAAAGGTGTTTTTTATGGACGACAAGATTGATTATGTATGGTCGGAAAACGGTTTGGGCTTTGTTGCGTTATGTCATGGTCAATGTATTGGTGAAATAACTTTTGTTCGTGTTGGATTGGATAAGTTAATTATTGACCATACAGGTATATCAGATGATTATGTAAATCGTGATGTCGGAATGCAGTTGATGCGATGTGTTGCGACAGTGGCACGCGCTCAACATCGCAAGATAATAACACTGTGTCCGTTGGCACGTGCAATGTGTTGCAGAAATCCAGAATTTGATGATGTGCGTTTAATTTGTGCACAACGATAAAAAAGCACTTGCACCAGTGGGGCGCAATTCTTATAATTCCAATACATAATTTTAAGGAGAAAAAATGCAAAAGTTTTCGTTGGTATCCGCCATGATTGGCGCATTAGTGTTTGGTTCTGCAAATGCGGCTGATATAACAATTTATTATTCACCGTCTTGTCCGCATTGTCATCATGCGCGTGATTTTATTTCTGATACACTGATTTACGAATATCCAGAATTAAAAGTAACCGAAGTAAATGTTACAGTTGATGCAAATAGAGAGGTTTTTCGTAAAGTTATTAAAAAATGCGAATATAAATCTGGGGGCGTGCCGGTAATGGTTATCGGTGATAAATGTTTTCAAGGTTATGCTGACTTTATGCAAGATGATATGCGTCGCGCGATAGAGGTTGATATGTCAGATTCTGCCCGTGCAGTCGCGGCAGAAAATAAAGCGGCATTGGCAACTGATGCAGATGCGTTTCGGACATCGCATGCAGACAGAAAATCCGCAATTTCTGAATACGATGGCGCGGACGCGCAAAAAAAAAATGACGGACCGTCCCTAGGTTGGTTGTATGGTTTGTTGGGATTGCTGGTTGTTGGTTTAGGATTCGTGCTGGTACGTGGTCGCAAGAAAAAATAATATAAACGGTGAAAAACAATGTTTGATTTGACTGTGTTGGATTATATATATATTGGTGTCATACTGGCATCAACAATATGGGCGACAATTCGTGGCGGTGTGTATGAAACAGTTGCCACGCTGTCATGGGTATTGGCGGCATTGTGCGCGCGTTTTGTGTCGCCCATGCTGGACACCCAATTTCAACAGTGGTTCGGGTTCAGCGAATCAACAGTTGGCACATTGGTTGCATCGTATTTTGTTGTATTCTTTGCGATTTTATTGTTGGTTGGGTTCTTTAACCAGAAATTGCGCGATCGTGTTCAAGACAGCATGATGAATGTTACCGACCATACTTTGGGGGTAATTTTCGGAATTGTTCGTGGTATTGTGGTTATGGGTGCTTTTTATTGGGGGGCGGTTTGGTATTATTCTGATGCGCCCGCATTGCCGGATTGGGTGGCCCAGGCGCGTACACGTCCTGTGATGCAATTAACAGCGATTAAGTTAGATGATTGGTTTGTCCCGGGGGAAACAAATAAATTATTGGCGCGCGACCAGGCGGGCAGTTTGGAAGCAATAGAGATTTACAATAACCTGATAAATCCGACTGTTTCTAAAACTAGTACAGAACCCACGCCACAAAAAGTAGCACAGCCAGAGTCCGCGCCCGAGACTGGTTATAAATCGTCAGAACGTACAGCCCTGGAAAACCAGTTGTTGCAAATTGAAACCGCGGCGCGCGCCGAAGATGAACAATAAAAAAATCCACAAAACGTGGATTTTTTTTATGCGACATTCCCTTGTTGATTTTGACGCATACGCATTAATATCATCATTTGCATTTTATCGTTTGTGATTGCCATGGTATTTTTTTGCATGTCTTTGGTTTGTGTCGGTTGTGCGTATTGTTGCATAACCTGATTAATTTTTCCCATTGATTCGCGTATGTTTTTTGCACCAAATTTACGCAACGATTCAATCAATTTTGTGTTTTCTTGTGGTAGTTTTGTGTTGCTGAATTTACTGGTCATAATTACGCGTGCCCAGCGTGCGCTGTGTGCAGCGTGAACCGTCCGCAAGTATTCTGTTGCAGGGTTGTTTTGGTTTTTAGATTTTAGGAAAGTTTTCATCTGGTCCATTGCGGTTTGCCATGCCGCGCCCAATGTTTTGCCGTTTGCCCACAGTGTCAGTGCCAGCCCAAAATACATTTTTAAGTATGCGCGTCTCAGTTCTTGTTTTTGTTCGGGTGTTAATGTTTTGTAGGGTGTATTTGCATTGTGCAACATTGCAATAAATTGATTTTTGTTCATATTTTTAGTGTTTGTGGTGTTCGTATTCATTTTGCACTCCTTTTTATTCACGATGCAGTGCATATCATCTACATCAATTTTATTTAGGTAAAAATTTACAAATGTCAAGATATATTAATTTTTTGACTTTATTCTTATATTAAGATAAAATTCGTTTCGTTTATGTCAAAAAAAACATACTGTTGCCAATAATGGGCGGTGTGGGCATAGACCGCAATCTTGCCAATAATGGGGGTTGTGAAATTAATAAATTTAAGTAAGGAGTTTTTTGATGAAAAAACATTTATCTGTGGCTGCCGCATTGGTGGTTTTAACTGCACCTGCGTTCGCAATAACAGGGAATATGGAAAATCCGTTATTCTTGCCAGATGCCGGTCAGGTTTATTCCAAAACAACATTGGGGTTGATGTATAAAAAGACAGATAAAACACTGAACCAAATTCTGCGCAAACACAATGGAAAAGTAGAATTTCCAATTTGGCGACCAGCCGAAGAATTAGGTGTCGGAATTACAGACAGATTCGCTGTACATGGAACTGTTGGTTATACATATGACCCAGATATTGATCGTGCGGGCTTTCATTTGGGACGTGTTGGTGCAACATACCGCGTGATTGAATCTGATATGGGATTTGTTTGGGATTTGTATGGTGATTTCCACTTGGGCGGAATAGAAAAAATGCGTGGTTCTTTGATGATGACGGGAAATCCAGAACATCCTGCGGTATTTAATTATGATAATTATTCCAACGGTCGTTGGGGATATCATATTGGAACCAAGTTTGGCAAAAAATGGTCGCGTTTTTCGGCCAGTATGTTCATAGAAATGTTGCGTTCATGGGGCAATCATAATAATGAAATTGAATTGCCTGCAACAGTTATGGGTGTGCCAATGCCATCAAAGATTTCTGTGAATATTGGCTCAACGACCGAGGTTAATGCCGGTCTGTCTGCATTTTACCAGGTTGATGATCGTTGGTCTGTGGGTGGTGGTTTGCGTTATAACTATCATGCCAGTAACAAATTGCGCACTGTTCATTCAGAATTGAACGCCATGCAACAAATGGTTGCTGATGGTTTGTTGACAAAATTCGCTGATATGAGCGACAAGTTCAATGAATACATCTTTAACTTTACTGTTGCGCGTCAAATGACAGATTATCTGCAAATCGCATGGTATATTGAAGATACATACGATAACGGTGCACATCTGTCGTCAAATACAACAGATATCAAGATAGAATCAGGATTTAGATTTAATCTGAAATTCTAAAAAATAAAAATCCAGCAAATGCTGGATTTTTGTTTTTGTATTTCTGCTTTTGTAATTAATAGTTTTATGATATAATATGTGCAAAGGAAAAACAGGAAAGCGATGAAAAGCACTAATTTTATGGTATTTATGACCGGTGTTTTGCTGGGTGCGCCCGTTTGGGCAAATACCGTTTATCCTGTAAATGTTGCCCGCCAGGCCCAGGCAACACCACAACAGGTGGTTCTTGTCCCTGCAAATAATGCTATACAGGCACAAAATCAACCCGGACAACTGGTATATTTACCAACGCCAACAAATGGCGTGGTTGTTGCAAATCCAATTGTCGCAACCCAGCCCAGCCGCGTAACAGGTACATTACCGCGTGTTGGGTCGGCTGCAACCAGTGCAGGTCGTCAATATTACCAACCCGCAGATTATGACAGATTGGCCGACAGTGGACTGTACATTGGTGTTTCTGCATCATATTCTGCCAGTTTGATGGGTGATATGACTGCTGACTATGGCGGCGAAGAAGGTGGCAGTTTTGTGCCGGGTTCATTTGCGTCATCTTCGTATAATAAAGAAACTATAATTCCATTACAGGTGTCTGTGGGTGCCGCAATAAATAACGATGTTCGTCTTGATTTTTCATATTCAAGATATTGGGGGCTAAGTTATGCTGACCATGTATTGACTGCTGATGATACCGGCAGTGCGACCGTAGATGCATCCGTTGATGGTGGCGCAATTACTGCAAATGTTGTTATGTTGAATTTGTATTATAACTTGGATTCATATACAGGTTATATTGCAGGTGGTTCATTGCGTCCATATATCGGATTGGGTGGTGGTTTGTCATTAAATACGATTGCAGATTATGTCGTGTTTGATAATCATTTTTACTCTGTTATGTTGCCCCAAGAAGCACCGGCAGGAAAATTAACGGGTATATCTGATATTTACGCATATCACAATGGCGGGACCGAGGCGAATTTGGCATTTATGTTAGAAGGTGGTCTGTCAACAGATTTGGGTAATGGTCTGAAATTAGATTTGTTCGTGCGTTACGCCAACTTGGGCAAGGTTAAAACATCAGGCAGCATTGTTGTATCTCAGACAGAATGGTTGTCAGACGGTTCTGGATTGCCAGATGGTGAATACGAAGCCCCATACGACAGTGTATTCCATTATACTAATTGGTACGAAAGCGGCAGATTAAGCAGTATTGATGTCGGTGCCAGATTGCGTCTGCAATTCTAATTTAAGGCATATGGCACAGAGCATAAGGCAGAGAGAAAAAATGAAATCTAATCATTCATTATTCTTTATTCATTGTTCGTTCATCGCAATGTGTGTTGTGTCAAATGCGGCATATTCTGCGGTGCGTGTTGGAAATTTATCACGCAGTTACGCGGAATCGTACGAACAGGTTGCACAACAGCGTGCCTATGCCGAAGCCCAAGCAAACGATGCCGCACGTGCCACAGTCAGTTTGCCATTAACTGTCGCAGATTCCAGTTTGGCGCAGAATGTTATCGCAAATAATGATACCCAGACAATTCAGCAGATGGATGCGTGTTCAATGATTTACCCCAATGGTGAATTTGCATGGGCATCCCCAACCGCAGGTTTAAGCGCGGGTGGACCTGCAACCTGTGTCGCGGTTGTTGAAATGCGTACACGTGATACAAAAACAGGTTCTGATGTTGTTTTGGCGCGTGCGAATATTGCCGCAGGGGACGCAATAAAATGTAATATATCTGATTTTCCGGCGGGTTCATATACATCTTTTGCATCACAAATTACATTTCCCGCAGACAAAGCCCCCACAGTTGAAGATGTGGTAGAGGTTATGAACGCGGAACAACGTCAAAATGCGGGCTTGAAAATCGCAGCAGCGGCGGTTGTTGGCGCGTTGGCGGGCAATATTGCCGGTAAAAACGAAATCGGTGAAGAAAGTTTAATGGGCACCGGCAAACAGAAAATGAAAACAACTGTTATCGGTGGTGTTGGTGGCGCAAGTTTAATGGCGGCCAGTGCTTATTCCGGCAAGGTTGCCGGCGATGTAATTTTATCTACGGGTGTAAATGCGGTTGCCGGTGGTGTTATTGGTAATATGATGGGTGCGGGTGATGCGGTTTTGCGTATTGAAAATTGTAAATTAAATAATGTTGATACCAAGTGTCTGTGGGGTATAATTGTTCAAGAAAAAGAATATAATGCAACCGATAATCCGACATTTGTAAATTATAAAACAGGTTCCACATTAAAGTGTAAAAAAGGTGATGATAATAAATACAAAAATTGTATGTCGCAACAACTGGTAAATGTTAAGATTAGTAATGATGAAAAAGCAAAAACAATATCAGAATTAATTGCGGACAAAAAATGGCAAGGACCAGAATCTGGTATAGCACAATACAATTTAGAAAATTATACGATGACAGAATCTGATGGTGGTGAATATGTTATGGTTGTTTCTGCCAGTTTGCCTGGTGATAAAATCCCAGCCGCCATTATAAATGTTAATGATAAATTCTTTGGTATAAAATCATCTGAATGGTATACAATGAAGGGCAAGTTGAATGCCAATCAGTTGTATAAACGTGATGCCAAGGGTAATTTATCTGCATTAGATAAGGGCGACAATGAAGAAACCTCAAAATATACACTGGATAATTTCTATCCAATGACTGTTGATGCCGAAGATGGCGCGTTAATTGATTTTAGTAATCGCGCCCGTATGAAATCAACAATGATTGGTGCCGGTGCTGGTGGCGCGTTGGGCGGTTATGTTGCATACCAAGGTGCCCAGGATGAAATTCAGCAACGTTGGGTAACCGCCAGTCAAGAATATAAAGATTCGTTGCAAAAAGTGTATTGTTTTACCGGACAACGTTACTTGTCGCAATATAATGATATGATAACAATACCAAATATAAATTACTAAAAAATCCCGCAATTGCGGGATTTTTTAAGAACACAGAGAACACGGTTCCTTATCAAACACCGCAAACAGTTCCCAATGGTTGCTACCTATAAATTGATCAACCGGTGTCAGTTTTACGATTTTATATCCGCCACCGGCCAATGTTTTTGCATCGCGTGCAAATGTTTGCGGATTGCAAGATATATAAACAATGCGTGCAACATTTGATTTTGCTAATACTGTGCATTGCGCATCTGCACCGGCACGCGGCGGATCTATTATTACACAATCGTATTGCGCCAGCATTTTTTGTGTCAATGGTTTGCGAAACAAGTCGCGGGTCATACCAGTCCCAACAATATCAAATCCATCCGCATTTGTCGCAAAAGTAAAATTCCCCAGTCCACAGAATAAATCTGCAACACGATGCGCATCGCGTGTGGTGTCCTGTACCATTTCACGCATTATATCTGCGCTGATAATCGTTGGTTGTAAAAATGCACCAATTGGATATTCTGTTTTATGCGCACCAAATGAAATAACAGGTGTGTCGGTCTGGTGAATTACGCGCCCATTCCACGATACGCGAATCACAGGCAGTTTTGTTGATGCATTGCGAAATTCAGGGGTGCAATATGGAATGTTTGCATTAACACCAACATCAATTCCGTTATCACACAATGTTAATAAACATTCGCCACTGCCAATCCAGGGTAATTCGCGCAATCTTGGCAGAATTGCATTTAATTCTGGGCATAACAGCGGACAATGATTAATTGCAATGATGTCTTTGCTGTGATGCCGAAAGAATCCAAAATTACCCCCAGAAAAACAAAATTCCGCACGTCTGCGCGAATATGGCGGAATCCAGATTGGCGCATCGGTCATTGAAAATTGCCGTAACAGTAACAGTTTTTTATCATGATAATCATCGGCGGTAAAATCATAATTGCACCCACCACATTTACCAAAAAAAGGACAAGTTTTATTATTGCACATAAAAAAATACTAACACAATTTGTAACTTGATTCCAGTCTCAATTACGCGTACC
This sequence comes from uncultured Alphaproteobacteria bacterium, assembly GCA_946613195.1. Lineage (GTDB taxonomy): Bacteria > Pseudomonadota > Alphaproteobacteria > Rs-D84 > Rs-D84 > Enterousia. The sequence continues at coordinate 5,554 of CAMOFE010000006.1, read as the reverse complement.
ATATATGTTATGAAACAGAACAAAGATAATAAAATTGCATTGGTTGCCGGGGCGTTGGCATTGCCGGCACTGGCGCGTGATGCGTTGCGGCGCGCTGGTTGGGATGTGTTTGTTGTGGGACTGAAAAATTTCTATGACCCAAAATTAAATCCTGATATGGTTGTGCGATTGGGCGGTGGCGGGCGTGCGATACGCGAATTTCGTCGTCGTGGCATTAACAAAATGACATTTGTTGGCGCACTGGGGCATCCAAATTTGACGGATTTGCGTCCAGATTTTTGGACGCTGCGGACGCTGTTTTATATCAAAAGAAACCAACGGGGGTATGATTCAATGGCTGTTGCACTGAACAAGGTTCTTGAAAAAAATGGTTTTAATGTTGTTGCCGCCCAAGATGTGGCACCAGAATTAACTTTTCAGACCGCGGGTGTACAAACACGTGCAAAACCATCGCGGCGTGATATGGCAGATATTGAACGTGCGATTGATGTATCGCATACAATCGGTGCGGCAGATATTGGTGCATCTGTTGTGGTTGATAAACAAGTTATCGCGGTAGAGGCTGCCGAAGGCACCGCAAAAATGTTAGAACGTGTTGTGAAAATGCGTAAAAATCATAAAAAAGCCAGTGGCGTTTTTGCCAAGATGACTAAACCAGGTCAGGATTTACGTATTGATATTCCTGCGATTGGTGTTGATACTGTGCGTGCGGTCGCTGCGGGAAATTTGCGCGGAATAATTGTAAACGCGCGTACTTGTTTTGTTATTGACAGGGATGCCGTTATTGCCACGGCAAATGCCGCAAAAATATTTATTGTGGCAGTGGATTAAACGTATTATTTTTCGCGTTGTAATATTTTAATCAGTGTTTGTTTAACTCGTCCAAATTGCCATATGTTTGGTTGACGTGCGGTTAAATCACGACATGCATTACCCAATGGTGATGAAATTTTATCATAAAATAAAATTCGCCCACCTGGGTTTATGTGTTGCATTAAATTATTTAATATTTGGGTTATTTTTGTTTCTTCGGTAATATAATCAAATATATTGGACAAATGCATAAAATCATAATTCTGATTCAGATGTTTGTGTATTTCATCGATGCCAGACCAAATAAAATTAAACGGTTGTGTTATTGTTTTTCGCATTTGTTCATATTCTAATTGTGTTGGCAGATTTTTTTCATAATTTCTTGGTTGCAGTCCGTGTCCAAAAATTTTGTTGCCATTCATTTTGGCTAAATATTGCCTATCCGTTTGCGGTAACATATCAAATATTTTATTTACACCACGTACCATAAATATATCACGAGTATAATATAAATCATCCAACATATTTATATATTCTTGGCGTGATAATTTCTGTAATGCGGTTGTTTTGATGTCCATTATACACTTGGCATTAAATGTTATATCAAAAGTATCAATATGCTGTATGCCGCACAATGCTGTAAACATCGGATGGTCGCCAGATGCAGCAACGGTCAGCGCGCTTTTCGCATTTTCTGGTATCAGTGTTAATGCATTTCGTAAATCTTCGTTTGTAACAGTATATGCAGATGAATATTGGGCGAATTTGCCACATGAACTGTTGTTGTGTGCAAAATATTCATTTGCTGCATTAATGTCCGGCGTCATAGATTACATCCTTTTGATATATTAGCAGTATAATACATAAAAAATAATTGTCAATAAATGTGATATAAAAAAACGCCATTGTTTTCATGGCGAAATTTTAATGGTGCCGGTTGAGGGACTCGGACCCCCGACCTACTGATTACAAATCAGTCGCTCTACCAGCTGAGCTAAACCGGCCAATGCGAAATCTATTATATATATTCATAAAATCAAATCAAGGGAAAAATTATTTCACTTTCTTTACATTTGTTTGTGTGATATAATTTTCCAGAGAATGTTCAGGTTTTTAGGTGTTTTAGGGGTTTTGTGCGCACCTGTATTTGCAGCGTGGTCCGATGATTATGTCCAAATTATAAATGAAAAATTAGATATTCCTGATGAAATTGTGGAAAATATGTACAATACGTACGATGCTGTCCAAGAATTATGTGGTGGCATATCGGATGAAATTTCACATATAACAGGTGTTGCAGCGGCAAATACAGCCGTGTCCGCGGTTGGAACGGCGGTCGCTGGTGGCGCATTGGCAACTGGTATTGTCAAGGCACAAACAGATAAAAAAGTTGCAGAATTATCACAACAAATTTGCCAAATTGGTGGTTGCGACCCTGATAAAGTGGAAACGATGACAGATGAAGAGTTTGCAGAAACTATTTTGCCATTACTTGTGCAGTTGGTTAATTCCGGCAATTCAGAAGAAATTTCAAGAATGATAGCGCTGAAACAACAACAAGATATGGAAATTGCAAAATCTAAAAAGTTGGGTAATTGGCGTACTGGTTTGTTGGCGGGAACAATCGGCACAAATGTAACAACTGCGATAATTGCGGGACTGAATAAGGACCAATCTGATTTAATTCAACATGTATCTGCGTGTAATTCGGCATTAGAAAAACTGCGCAATGTAAATGCCAGTGCAATTGCCGCAGGGATTAATCCGATTGATGATCCGTTGTTGCAAAAGTTTTCTGAAACATTGAACAAATGTGGTACATTAAATGTCGCAGATATAGAAAAAATTGAAAAGCGTATGGGCGTTGTTATGGGAACTGGTATTACAGGCGCGACGATTGGCGCCGTTGGTGTCGGAACCAGTGCGGCGGCAAATACAGATAAAATCCGAAATGACAATACAGATGCCGGAAAACAAAAAGAAAAAACATTGAATACAATCGCAAATATCGCAGCCGGTGCAAATGTCGCAACAGGTGCTATTGAAACAGGTGTTAATATATCGCTGATAACATTAACGAAGCGATTAATACAATCTGCCCAGGAATGCGAGGGGGCATTATGACAAAACGCGTATATGGAATCTTTGCGTTATGTGTTGCACCGTCTGTTGTTTTCGGTGATGTGGGCACAATTGATAAACGTAAATATGTTGATTGGAATACTGCGCCATATAACAAATTTGTCCGTATTTGCACCAGTGCAGGTTGTGGCACAGGTGAATTTATTTCTGCCAGTCATATTTTAACCAGTAAAAAGACTGCGGCATGTTGTGGTGTGGGTGCGTCTGATTGCAATGTTTATGTCAGTGATGGAACGGTGCAACCTGCCCAGGTTGTTATTACAGGTGGCGGATTAAAAAATTGTGCATATGACGACAACAAACATCTGAATACTGGACAAGACTGGGCGATTTTAGCATTACAAGATAAAACATATGTGAAACAAAGGGTAAAACAAGGTGTAACAGGTCTGAAACATACAAATACAACCCAAGCGCAATCAGGTTTGCAACGCGCAGGTTTCAGTGAACTGAAAGTATTAAACAACGAAGATATTAAAAATATCAAGGCTGCGTATGTAAAATGGCTGAAAATAGTTTACCCATACGATTTCATAGAACGTAATAAAGTTGCAGGTCAGGGCGCAAATTTAGAATTAGGAAAATATGATATTTATTCATCAACAGGTAAATTGCAATATAATACTTTTCTGGAAGAATTTAAGAAATTAACGGGTAAAGATTTTTTGCGTGAATATTTAACCGATGGCAATAAATTAAAAGCAATTCAGGGATGCACAATTACAAATTCTGATACGCGTATGTTTCGTCATACATGCAGTGCATGGCGCGGTGACAGTGGCAGTGCACTGATTAATTCCAGAAATGAAATTGTCGGTATTGCGACAGAATCTAATCACATAATTGGTGATGAACACCCAGATTGGAATAATATCGGTGTTGCAATGAACAGGGTTTGGTCTGATACAAATGATGTATTGTCTAAACCAATATCTGCCACAGATGCACCAAACAAAGTTGATGTTATTTATACACGCGCAGACGGTTCGCAGTATTTACAAAAAGGCGGTACGCGCGTTTGGCGTAATAATAACCCCGGCGCATTAGAGTTTTCTTATCAAAAAGATAGTGGTATTATTGGACGCGCATACAGATTTGCAGTGTTCCCTGATGAAGAAACAGGGATGAAAGAATTAAATCGCGTGTTGCGTACAGATAAATACCAAAGTAAGACTATTCTGAATGCAATGGAAACATATGCGCCAAGATCAGATGGTAATAATCCTGTTTACTATGCCAACGTAATTGCCAAAAGACTGGGGGTCGGCGTTAATACAGCAATGTCAACTTTATCAGAATCGCAATTACAAACAATGGCCCAGGTGATTCAGCAAATGGAAGGCTGGTATAATCAGAAAGACAGTCGTGAAATTAAAAACATAAATTGACAACAGATATCGCCGTATTATAATGCGCGTGAAAAATGATTAAATTACCTGAACTTTTGGCGCCGGCGGGAACTTTGGCGGCATTTCGCACGGCGATTTTATATGGCGCAGATGCAATTTATGCGGGGTTGCCGGGGTTTTCAATGCGTGCGCGTGCAAAAATTACAACGGACGAAGTGCGCGCCGGGATTGATATGGCGCATGCCGCGGGGCGCAAGGTTTATTTGGCGTTTAACTTGTTTGCGCATGATGGCGAATATGCGAACTTTCATCGTGTCGCCGATAGTATTCGTTATTTACAGCCTGATGCATTGATTGTTGCCGACCCGGGGGTTGTATGCTGGGTACGTGAAAACTTCCCAGATATGCCAATTCATATTTCTACCCAGGCAAACATTTGTTCGTCCCAATCGGTTAAGTTCTGGCAGGCCGCAGGCGCATCTTTGTGTGTCTTGGCACGCGAAGTATCACACGGTGATTTTTGTAAAATACGTGCGGCGTGTCCTGATATTAAACTGGAAATTTTTGTTCATGGGGCAATGTGTATGGCGTATTCGGGGCGGTGTTTGTTATCTAACTTTATAACAGGTCGTCCATCAAATCGTGGCGCGTGCGCACAACTGTGCCGGTGGAATTATGATGTTGTTTTGCGTGAACGTGAATCTGGAATAGAAATGAACCTGGATGAAGACGAACGCGGTGCGTATATATTAAACAGCAAAGATTTGTGTTTAATGCCGCGTCTGCGCGAAGTTTTGGAATCGCATCCAGATTCATTAAAGATAGAAGGGCGTAATCGTTCTGAATACTATGTTGCGTCTGTTGTGCACGCATATCGTTCGGCAATGGATGCGTATGCCCGCGACCCAGAAAACTTTGACCCGGCACCATTTATGAATGAATTAAATAAACTGGAAACACGTGGATATACAACGGCGTTCTTTGATGGACCGTTGCCAGATACCGCACATAATTTTGATACAACGCGTTCTGATTCAGAATATCATGCCGCTGGTGTTATCACGGATAAAAACGCAGACGGATTTATAGTAGAGGCACGCAATGAATTACGCCCAGGCGATGAATTAAACTTTATAATTCCGGGACAAATTCAGAACACAGTTGTAAAATTGGAAAAAATAATAAACGCAAAAAATGGTGAAATACAACCAAAAATGTCCGCAGGCCAGGGCAACAGTATAATTATCCCA